>JBCCOI010000071.1:0-18721 GCA_039025515.1 Planctomycetota bacterium | reverse complement strand
CCCTCGACTTCTTGCAGATCCGTGCGGAGCGTTTGGGCATATCGTCTTCTCAGTCGGCCTCGGTTTTCTTCGCAGTCTTCGATTTGGGCCTTTTGAAGGATCTCACCCACAAGATCTCTGTCGGTACGTCCGCCAAAACGCACGCTCTCCATGGAAAACGACTCCAGCCCAAACTCGCGTTCCATCGCAGTTTTCAGGGCGTTGCTGCCGGCGTTCCGGGTGACCAGAAGCGTGCCATCAATGTCGAAAAACAGAGTTCGCATTACAATCGGGTCTGATGTCATTAACCGGAGGCAATTTCGACCGTCGCTAACGCCGAGAGTGTTTTGTTCTCGGGTCGCCAGCCGGTTCACAACTGAAAGCCGTTTGATGAATTCGCCGTCGGTGGAGCGGAGGGCTGTTCGGGCCTCTGTTGAGTCCTTCGCAGATTCCACGAGCCGGATGCACTGAATGCCTGATTTCGGCCGTTTCTCTGGTCGGGCAGAGACACCTGGCCGTGCAGAAACAATGCTCCGAAGGTGCCAGATTCGATCGTCCCCGTTTTCAGCCGCAATAACGCGACTCCGGTACACCTTCGACGAGCTGGAAGGACCGGTTTTTGCAGATTCGAGCAACCCGTTTTTCACACAGGTTTTGGATGTCGCTTCAAATCACTGAGCCTTCGACCCCGCGAGAACCGGCCGAGCCGAGCATGGGAGATTCACCCAATTCAGCCTCTTTGGATAAGAGCAATACGCGCGTCAAAGAGATGTTTCGTCAAATCGCGCCTCGCTACGACTTGATGAACCATCTTTTGTCGCTGAATATCGACAAGCTGTGGCGTCGAGCGACCGTGAAGCGATTGAAACTGTCTGCCGGTGCACCCGTTTTGGACGTTTGTACGGGCACCGGAGATTTGGCACTCGCGATTGCGAAGGCCGCGCCGGATGACGTGGAGGTGATCGGTAGTGACTTTTGTCACGCGATGCTGGAGATTGCACGGGAGAAACGGCAGCCGGAAACTCGCACGGCAGGCGTTGAATTCCTAGAAGCCGACTCGCAACAACTTCCTTTTTCCGCAGACCGCTTCCAATGCGTGACGGTCGCTTTCGGCTTGCGTAATGTTGCGGACACCGATCAGGGGCTCCGCGAGATGACTCGCGTTTGCCGGCCCGGCGGACAGGTCGTCGTGCTCGAATTCTCAAGACCAAACGTTTTGGGGCTGAGACAGCTTTACGGCTTCTACTTCTCGAACGTTCTCCCCAGGATCGGCCAATTGTTTGCTCGTAATGACAAGTCGGCTTACGAGTACCTGCCGCAGTCCGTCGGACAATTTCCAGACGGACAAGCACTTGCTGATCGAATGGCAACTGCGGGATTGACGGACGTTCGGTTCACGCCGCTGACTTTCGGTGTGTGCACGATCTACGAAGGCACAAAGCCAGAGAAATAAGCCACTCGGAGGTTCAGCACCATTCACAAGGAGGCTCGATCTCACCTCCTTCCCAGGCGGTCAAAAATGGAGGCAGGCTGGGCAGCAGGTTATTCGCAGTTCGCACGTCTTCGCGGCTCATCCAAAACACGTCCGCGACTTCAAGCGGATTTGCCGTTGGCATTTGTGAAGCCGAAAGCTCGGCATGCCACCAGGCGAGATTGGTACCCCAGGACGTGACGCTCCGGTAGCAAAGGCAACGAGGAGTGACATCAATTGCCAATTCCTCCTGCATTTCGCGAACCAGCGCCTCTTCTTCGCTCTCTCCTGACTCGATCCCTCCCCCGGGTAGGCAGAGCTTTCCGGGCGCCGTGACTCGCTGGGCGCGACGGATGACCAGCAGCCTGGCATCTCGGAAAATCACGCCGACGACGCCGCGTTTTCGTCGAGTCCTCGGCTTGATCGGTGGCGAATTCATGCACTGCTTGTAGCGGAATTGAGACGAATCGACAATCGTAATCCCTTCTCATCCGCCAACCGTCGGTTCAACGTGGCAGACTCGCAAATTCTCTTCCGGTCCGATCTTTACCAACCCACTGCCGTGCGAACGGCATATGAGGAAGCATTGCGAATCTGCCGAGTTCTCGATGAGGCTGGTCATACGGCTTACTTTGCCGGCGGTTGTGTCCGGGACGCCCTCTTGAAAAGAACGCCCAAAGACTTCGACGTCGCAACCGATGCAACACCCGAACGCGTGCGATCAATTTTTGGTCGTCGGCGGACGCTCGCGTTCGGCGCCTCCTTTGGTGTCATCGGTGTTCTTCCACCGCGAGACTCCGATCGTGGTCAGGCTGACGGGACGACACAACACGACTCGATGACGAAAGTCGAACCCACAGAAGTCGCCACGTTTCGAAGCGATGGCGAATACACGGACGGGAGACGCCCCGATCAAGTGAGATTCGGTGATGCCGAAAATGACGCGCTACGGCGCGACTTTACCATCAACGGTTTGTTTTACGATCCGCTACGGCATCGCGTGATTGACTTCGTCGGCGGCGTTCAAGACCTCGAGAAACGCCTGCTTCGAACGATCGGTATCGCGGCCGAACGATTCAATGAAGATAAGCTCCGCATGCTCCGAGCCGTTCGTTTCGCGACGGTGCTTGAGTTTGAACTTGATCATTCTGCGAAGCTTGAGATTCGCCGTCGATCCGGTGAAGTCGAACTCGTAAGCGGTGAGCGAATTGGGGCCGAGATGCGCCGACTCTTGATGGCCAAGTCAGTCATCAGTGGAATTCGGCTGCTCAGCGAGACGGGTCTGTCTGAATTTGTTTTTCCGGAGTCGGCGTCCCTGGAGTTGGCGTCTCTGGACCTGGAGAGGCTGACTGCGGCGTTCGCGTCGAAGTCCGGAATGAGTTTTCCAGCCGCACTCGCAGTCATCTCTGAATCGAGTTCGGTTGGCGACACCAACGCGGTCGTTCAGTCCGCTGCAACTCGGTGGCGATTGTCCAACGATGAAGTTCGAAGAACGACTTTTGCGCTCGCTCAATGGTCGGTGCTGGCCCGCGCCCAAAGTATTCCCTGGTCGAAACTACAGCCGATCCTGATTGATCGCGACATCGAAACGGCACTGGAAGTGACGGAGGCTCTCGCTACAGCGGATCGCCTATCAATGGAAGGCATCAAACGCTGTCGTGATGCGATCTCATGGCCGAGTGAGCGTCTGGATCCGGCTCCGCTGATCAACGGCAAGGATCTTCGGGACGCAGGGTTTCGGCCGGGCCCGAAGTTTCGTGAGTGGATTGAATTGGTGCGGCGGAAGCAACTCGACGATGAGTTGGTTGCGCGGGACGATGCGTTGGCATTCGTAAGGTCATTGGCCGAGAGCGAAGGATCGGGTGATTCGTCGACAAATGGTCGTCGCTGAAGTCAGCAGCCGAAGAGATGCTGCGGGTCGATGAGCGTGTCTTCGCTAACCAGTTTGTCCCAACAGAATTCGTCGATGAGCTCAATCGCCGAGCACTTTTCCATCGATTCGATGATTCCGAGGCTGTGCGCCGCCCAGCCGACGATGGCTTCGGGTGCGATCCCGCGATCGCGATAGTAACTCAGGCGTGTATCGCCGTGACGTTTGGCGAGTCGCCTTCCGTCTAGCCCGCGAACGAGCGGCACGTGGGCATAGCTGGGAGGTTCGATCTGGAGCGCACTGTGAAGATCAAGTTGACGGAAAGTGCTGGCCACCAAGTCATTGCCTCGAACAACCTCGTCAACTTCCTGTAGCCGGTCGTCGATCACCACGGCAAGTTGATATGCCGCCTGGCCGGACTTGTGTGTGATTGGAAAATCGCCCAACTCTTTCGATGGTATGCAGGTGATCGGACCCAGCAGTTGATCATCGAACTGACGTTGCGTCTTTGAAGCTCGGAAACGCCAACAGTGGTCCTGGGCTTTGATCGGATCTCCGAGACGATACTGGCTGCACGTGCCGGGGTAAGGCGGTAACTCGCCGCGAAACCGAGATTCGTGTGGAGCCGACATGGCGGATTCGACTTCCTTACGCGTGCAATAGCATGGAAAGACGAGATCGCGAGGATCATTTTTCAGCGTCCGTAGAGCTTGCTCGTAGTGCGACAAGTTCTCGGATTGCTTTCGAATGGGGCCGTCCCAAGAGATTCCGAGCCAACTGAGATCCTCCACGGCTTGTCGTGTCGCCCATTCCTTCACTCGCGGCGAGTCGAGGTCATCGATCCGCAATACGAGCTCGCTGTCGAATTTTCGAGCCGCCCAGAAGGCCACGAGATGGGTGCGTGCGTTACCGAGATGCTGGGCACCGGTTGGCGACGGCGCGAGCCGGCCACGATTCATGTTTGCGCGGAAAGCATGTTTTTCATGCTGCCACGAGCCAGCTCTTCCACGCCGGGCGAATAATCGAAGACCTCCACGCTGACCCAGCCCCGATAGTCAACATCACGGAGAGCTTCGAAGATCGGTTCGAACTTGACTTCGCCCATCCCAGGTCCGAGCAGGTTTGGATCGTTTGCGTGAAAGTGCAGCATGACGTCCGCGTTTTCTCGAATCGTCGTTTCGATCGGAGCAGCCTCGTCGGACATCGCTTTCACATCCAAATGCAGACCAATGTGTTCGGACCCGATCATGTTCATTAGCTCTCGTCCTTGAGCGGCAGTGTTTAGAAAATTGCCTTCGGAGCGTCCGAGTGGCTCGAGAGCGAGTTTGACTCCGCACGCTTCAAGGGTCTCCGAGATGGGGCGTAAGCAATCCGCTGCAGCGTCCATTGCTTGCTCGTTTGTCTGGGTCGCTTCCGGGTAATTGCGTTGCTGTGGCGAACCAAGCACCATGACTGTCCCGCCAAGGTCACGACAGAGCTCGACGAGACGCTTGAGATACTCGGTCGTGCGTGTTCGCACTTCCGTATCGAGTGTGGTCAGATGAAAACCCTGCGTTTTCGCAAGTAGCCAATGGAGGCCGATGACTTCCAAACCGGCAGATTCCACTGCGTCGCGATAGGCGTGACGTTCATCAGATGTGTAGTCTGTGATATCGTCCGTTAACATGAATGGTGCGACTTCCCATCCGCGGTAGCCCGAATCGAAGGCGAGCTTCAAGGCGACGTGGAGTGCCATGTCGCCGAAAGTTTCGTTACAGATTGCGTACTTCATTTTGAATGATTGGATCGCACCGTTGCGAAACGTGGTGAGGGGGGATTGCTGGTCGATAATGATAACGAGAAACCGAATTCACGCCACGCGACACAGTTGCCATGTCGAATCGAACTACCTCTGAAAACCGCTCCGCGTACGCCGTCACGGTCTCGATCAAGATCCTGATCGCCACAGCCATGTGCGTCATAGGTGGGTGCAAGCAGTCGGCGTCTGAGCCTGCGGACGGATCTTCGTCGGTTCGCGTTCAGCTCAACTGGTATCCCGAATCGGAGCACGGAGGCTTGTATCAGGCGAAGGCAACGGCGCTTTACAAGGCTGCCGGCTTGAACGTCGAAATTCAGCCGGGCGGTCGAGCGACGCCGATCGGTCCCGAACTGGAGATCGGACGAAGTCAATTCGCTTTTGCCAACGCCGACGACGTGCTTCTGTTCCGTCAACAGGGATTGGACATCGTCGCCGTGATGGCAGCGATGCAGAACCACCCACGCTGTATTTTGGCGCGAACCGACAGTGGTGTGAGTTCATTCGAGGATTTGGCTGGAAAAACGTTCCAGCGTCAGGCCGGTCGCGCCTTTGTCGAATTCATACGTTCGAAAGGTTTCCTTGAGAATGTCAAAGAGGTTCCCTATCACGGGAGTATCGCGTCAATGGTCGCCGACGCGGACATCGTGATTCAGGGATACAGTTGCTCGGAGCCGCTGCTTGCTGAGCAACAGGGAATCGACGTGAATCTGTTGATGGTCAGCGATCTGGGTTTCAATCCGTATTCCAGCGTCTTGGTGACGACAGGGAAGATGATCCGCGAGCAACCGGATTTAGTTGCAAAGTTTGTCGACGTCACGCGACAAGGATGGAGGGACTATTTGACGGATCCCGCTGCCGGAAATGAGGTAATCCTTACGGCCAACGAAGAAGGAATGACAGCCGAAGCGTTGAAGTTTGGCGCGGAACAAATGCGGGACTTGGCGATGCCTGACGAATCATCGATCGACTCGGTTGGAATGATGTCCGACCAGCGGTGGAAGACGCTCTTTGATCAGATGGTCGAGTTGGACTTGATCGATTCCGAGACGGTCAAGGTCGGCGACTGCTATACATTGCAGTTTTTGCAGGAATAGCGTCGCGGTTCCCACTCGGGTCTAGGCGTCATAGACTGGGGTACAGCCCGATCTCCGTCAGAATCGAAAATTCGATGCAATGATGACACCGCGATACCTTACTCCCTTCGACACCCGAAACGCGGTCCATCGTTTTACAGACGTCTTGGTGATCGGAGGCGGGCTTGCGGGCTTGCGGGCCGCCAACGCGGTCGAGCCAGACCAGCGTGTATTGGTGGTAACCAAAGACGAACTTCGGGAATCAAACAGCAGTTACGCCCAAGGCGGTATCGCCGGAGTTCTCGCGCCGAATGATCGATTCGAAAATCATATTCGCGACACGTTAGTCGCCGGCGCGAATCTCTGCGACGAAGACGTCGTCAACATGGTCGTTCGAGAGGGGCCTCGGCGGATTGAAGAGTTGGTCCGTTGGGGAGCGCAATTCGATCAAGATTCCGGTGAATTAGAACTCGGCAGGGAGGGCGGTCACTCTCACGAACGCATCGTGCACGCGCAAGGCGACGCAACGGGTGCAGAAATCATGAGGGCCGTGATCAAGCGAACGCGTTCGATGAAGAATGTCACCATTCTTGAGAACACGTTCACGATCGATCTGTTGACTCATGGAGGACGTTGTCGCGGTGCCATCGTTTCGACCAAGTGTGGCGAACCGATCATGGTGTGGGCAAAGGAAACCATTCTCTGTACCGGCGGTGCGGGGCAAGTCTTTCGAGAGTCGACGAATCCCGCCGTCGCGACTGCCGACGGTTCGTCACTCGCGTACCGAGCCGGCGTCGAACTCAGTGACATGGAATTCATGCAGTTCCATCCGACCGTACTTTACATTGCCGGCTCCTCGCGTTCGCTCATTACCGAAGCCGTTCGGGGCGAAGGTGCCTATCTTCGGGACTCCAAGGGCGAACGTTTCATGCCCGACTACGATGAAAGAGCGGAGTTGGCGCCGCGAGACATCGTCAGCCAGTCGATCATTCGGCAAATGGCAAAGACCACCCACCCTTGTGTCTATTTGGACCTTTCACATCTGGATGCGGAACGAGTTCGAAGCCGATTTCCCGGAATAGCGAAGGTCTGTGGCAAGTTCGGATTAGACATCGCGACGGACCAGATTCCTGTTCGTCCGGGCGCCCATTACATGTTGGGCGGCGTCACGGTTGACAGGCAGGGACACACGAGTTTGCCGGGGCTGTGGGCCGCGGGCGAGGTTACCAGCAGCGGGTTACACGGTGCGAACCGATTAGCCAGCAACAGCCTGCTCGAAGGTCTCGTCTACGGTGCCGCTGCGGGCGCGGCTGCCTCTCGATCTGCCGCTGAAGGTGATCGAGAGATGCGGGCGATGCCAATTCGTCAATCCGCAACGGAAGCTTTCGAAGCTTTCGATATCGACGACGTCCGAATCTCGCTTCGCAGCACGATGGGAAGGCTATGCGGTGTCGAGCGAACAGGAGAGGGGCTGCAGAAAGCAGTTGACGCGATTCGATCCTATGCCGCCTATGCGATGAGGCACCAATTTTCCGGCGAGGCGGGGTGGGAACTCCAGAATCTTATTACGACAGCAGGTGTGATGGCTCACGCGGCGCTCGTCCGAACTGAGTCGCGTGGTGTTCATTTTCGCAGCGATCATCCGAAGCCAGATGATGAGAATTGGCGTCGTCGCCTCACCGTGCAAGTCGATGTCGACGGCGGTTATCCGCAAAAGACAGATCTGCTTCCGCCAAGTCCGATGATGGAGTCAAGCAGCTACGCAACAGGTCAAGTCGCTCAGTAAGGAACGGACGGACTTCAAAGATCTGACAGCCGTTCAGCTTTCGTTGAAAGTTCTCTCTCTTCAAAGCGGCCAACAAGTCTGCTGCTTTTACTCTCTGTGGCCGTTTGCGGGCTCTATCGCGTCAATCCCGTGGTAACGACGATTGAAGATGGCGGGATCGAATGGGTTTTCGAGCTCAGGCATCCTGCGCACTCGACCGTTGGACGTATTTAGATTTGCCGGTTCGGTACGCCTCTCGAATTTAGCAGGAGTGTCGAGAAACGAGTTCGATTCTTGAGTTGGCGTCGACAGCGAAACGTCTTCGCCGTCTGTTTCATTGGTCGGGTCGGGGCCGAGTATGGCGTCGCTTAAGCGTTCGCTCTCGTGGTCTTTCGCGAGCAGTTGGAGCCATTGATCGAGAGTCGTCATCATGACGGAGTCTTCTGGTCCGAGCGAAGCCAGACGTCCACCATGTTCGTCGAGGGCAAAGGCTCGCAGAGGACTGGTCAGTGGTGATTCCAGATCAACTTGGCTCAGGAGTGAACGCAAGTTCTCTTTGCCTGCTGTTTCGTTTGCCAACCGAACAGTCGCCGCATCGTGAAGCTGAAACGAGTCGACCGGGGCTCCATCGGTGAGTGATTGGGTACGCGAATGGCAAGACGAACATCGATTCGTCAGGATTGGCTGAATTCGGGTGAGGAAGAGAATTTTCGTTCGCTCTGAAATCCATTCGGGATCTTCGGAATCCGACTTCTTCGGTTCCGATTGATGTTCGAGAGTTGCAGGCGTTTTTTTCCAGTTCGATGATGAACTCAGCGGATCTTCGTGGGAAACCGTTCGGACGGAGGGAAGACGCTGCGGCGAAGAAGTTGGCCGTGCTGACTTTGGCGAGACTTCCTGTCGCATCCGCATGGCAACCTGACTAATCAAGTGTTTAGTCGTTGCGTCAACTGGGTCGAGTTGCCTCGCGAGGAGTGCGTCTAGGGCGGCTTCACGAACCAGGCCGTGCCGCAAGCTCCAGCGAATATCGTCTTGCAACCCTCTCAAGTCACCGTCAATCCGTCGCGATCGCCGGTGCTGGTAGATGCCTCTCATGGACGCCGCGAAAACGGAAATCTCTGATGCGGAAAGACGTACGGACGATCCATCCGGTTGGCTAATGGAGATTTGGTTTCCGACGCGTTTTACATCGCCAGTGAGGACGCTCCCATTACGCAGAAGTACGTATACTTTTGGAATCGTCGGCAGCTTGTCATTTGGTTCGGCTGAAAGGAACGTGGCAGGTAGGAATCCCAGCAGTGCGACGGCGAATACATACTGAAACGCTCGCGCACAGAAACGTCCGACGGCTCGTTCGAAACCGTAGCTTGTTTGGTTGTTTTGACCACTCATCCATCAGGCTCTATCCAATTCCGCGGTCTCCCGTCAAGGTAGTACCGCTTCGTTCTGGACTCCCTGCTAAGCTCTAGCGGTTAAATAAGCCGTCGTCAGTTCATCTCCATCCGCCCAAGTGTGAAACATCGTGAAACTCTTCGTCCTACATTGCTGCGTCGCCGGAATGCTGCTCTTTCCCGGGCAGTTGTCCGCCGACTGGAACCGTTTTCGTGGTCCAAATGGGCAGGGGGTAGCTGAGTCGGATCAACCGATCTCACCAGAGATCTCGGCCGAGAAGAACCTGAAATGGCGGACAGAGCTTCCGGGTTCTGGGACTTCGTCTCCAATCGTCGTCGGCGATCGCGTGTATGTCACCGCATACACGGGCTATGGACTCGACATGAAAGCACCGGGTGAAGAGTCAAAGCTACTTCGCCACCTCCTTGCCTTCGATCGGGACAGTGGAGAGGAGGTTTGGCGTGCAGACGTTCCCTCAACGGGAAAAATCCTGCCGTTTCGTGGCTTCGTTTGTCAGCATGGTTACGCCAGTTCAACGCCGACATCGGATGGAGAGTACGTTTACGTGTTCTTCGGTTCAACGGGACTAATCAAGTTCGATCGTGACGGGGAAGAAGTCTGGCGAACGAAATTGGGGAATCAAACAGATCCCGCGGGCTACGGCGATGGTTCAAGCCCGATCGTTTGGAAAAACTATGTGTTGGTCAATGCGAGCGCGGTGGGACGCCAATTGGTTGCCGTCGACCAAGCGACGGGTGAAGTCGTATGGAGCGTGGAAGATGAGAGTTTCACCAACACTTGGTCCAGCCCCGTCATTGCGTCAACCGAACAGGGAGACCGCGTGCTGTTTGGTGTTCCCGGTAGTATCGTGGCGATCGATCCTTCCAACGGTGAGCAGGTTTGGAAAGCTGACACGCCGCTCAGGGATGCAGTGTGCGGCTCGATTTGCGTCAAAGAGGGTGTCGCCTACATCATGGGCGGACGTGCCGGAAACGCAATCGCTATCAAGATGGGTGGAGAGGGAGATGTGAGTGAAACAAACACCCTTTGGCAAACGTCGCTTCGATCGGGAATCTGTACGCCTGCAATTGTGGGCAAAAATATTTACTGGTGTTCGGGTGGAATCTTCTATGCCGCGGACCTTGCGACGGGTAGCTACGTCTACAAGGAACGTCTTCCAAGACTGGGTGGACCAACCGGTGGTTTTCCCAATGCGGATTACTCGTCGCCAATCGCGTCCGGTGATAGCATCGTCCAGTTCACTCGGAACGGAGAATCGTATGTGATCGCCGCCGGGGACGAATTTACTACGATCTCACACAATGCCGCGTTCGAGGACGACGAGACATCCTTTAGTTCCACGCCCGCGATTTCCGACGGTGAGCTATTTATGCGTAGCGAAAAATATTTGTATGCGATCGCGAGTCCATCTTCGAAGTGACCGGCGATTCTGTTAACTCACCTGTGTATTCATTCAATGGTTTAGAGTTGAAAGTATGAGATTTACGGTCGCATTTGTGTTAGCTGTCCTGGTCGGTTTATCGACTTGTCATCGCGCGAAGGCGCAGCTTGGTAGCCTTCTCGGAGGCTCAATCGAGACCATCGACACAAACTCGTTGCGAAGAATGCTGGATGATCGAAATCAGGTCATCGAACAAGCAAAGCGAAATGGCAAAGAACCTCCGTCTGCCGACTTCGTGGTCGTCGATGTGCGTTCTTCGGACGAAGTCGGCGTTTCGATCATACCGGGGGCCATCACGAAGACAGCATTCGAAAAGAATCAAGCACGGTACCGAGAGGTGACAGTGATTCCCTACTGTCTGTCGGGTGGGAGAAGCACAGCGTACGCGCGGAAGCTGGTGCGTGAGAATTTCGAAGTGCTCAACTACAAGGTGAGCATACTTGGCTGGGTCAATTCGGAACTGCCTTTGACGACACTTGAGGGCGTATCGACAAAGCGTGTTCATGTCGCGACGGATCGTTACTCCGTTCCAGCCGGCTATGAGCGTGTGAAGTAACCCAAATCTCACATCAAGCCAAATCGACGGACTTTTTGTGTGCTGTCGGTTGTTGTCGCGATCTCCGTTCGTTCCTGCGAAGGCTGTCTTCCCGGCGTGCCAGTTCGGATTCTCGCCTGTCGAGTTGCAATGACCAATCAGAAAGCTGCCGAATCAGGTTGTCTGTGTGGGAATCAAACAGCAGGTTTTCGGTTCGTTCCTCGATCGTCGCGTCGCCAAACCCATCAGAATCGGGTTGAGACGGTGTTTCGGGAGCAGCGTCAATCCGGAGAAGAGAGCCTCCCAGAGCGAGCGAGATTGAAGGCAGCCGGAAAAGTGGTTCGGTGAATGACATCGCTGTCGGATTTTTCATTGCGCCGCCGACTTTCCTTTCCGTCGCGGTGCGTACCAGTGATCCGGCAGTCCGTTGCCATTTGACGAGCTCGCAGAGGCTAAATCGGGAATGCCGACGGAATACCTGAAAGCCTTGTTGCCCCGCTGGTAAACTTCACCCTCGGCCGTAGCGATTAGCTCGGTTTTGACGGACGAAAGACTGAACCGATTCACTCCATTCACTCGCCCCCATTCCGATAAAGAATTCTATGCGATTCCGAATGCACACGTACTTCATTTTGTTGATCGCTGTCGCCATGCCATGTCCGATCATACGTGGTGAAACGGCATCTTTTGATTCGACAGAGTCGACGAACGCGGCGATCGATGCAAGCATCGGTCGTGCGATTAGCTTCTTAAAAAATCGTGGTCAAGCAGAGGGCGGTGCCTTCAGCCCGGAAACGGGCGTGGCAGTGACGGGGCTTTGCGTCAAGGCAATTCTCGAAAGTGAGCCGTCGGAAATTGATTCTCCCCCAGTGAAGAAAGCCATAAAGTTCATCCTCAGCAATGTCCAGCCAGATGGTGGAATCTATGCGAAAGGTTCTCGGTATCGTAACTACGAAACGTCCGTCGCGGTCGGTGCATTGATTCGAGCGAATACCGACGATCGTTTTGAGAGTCAATTGAAACGCGCCGAGGCTTTTCTGAAGGAAATCCAGTGGGATGAAGGCGAGGGCGTCAAATCTTCTGATACGGCCTACGGTGGAGCAGGGTACGGCAGCCATTCGCGGCCAGACCTTTCAAACACGTCGTTCTTGTTGGAGGCTCTGACAGAACTGGGCAACACACCTGACGACGAAGCGATTCAAAAGGCGTTGAAGTTTATTTCGCGAACCCAGAACTTGACCGGGCATGGGAACGATACCGAGCACGCCGATAGGATTGTCGATGGCGGTTTCTATTACACGCCTGCGGCTGGTGGTGAGTCGAAGGTGAAAGGCGACGCCGGAGGCGGCTTGCGAAGTTATGGCTCCATGACCTATGCAGGACTCAAGAGCATGATTTACGCCGGACTCACGGAGGACGATCCTCGCGTCAAGGCGGCGATGGAATTCATTCAAAAGAACTATTCGCTTTCGGAGAATCCGGGAATGGGTGCCGCCGGACTCTACTACTACTACCACACGTTTGCGAAGGCACTCGATGCGGCAGATTTGAAGGTGCTTACCGACGCGAGCGGTGTGAACCATAACTGGCGACGCGAACTTGCAGCTACGTTGGTCAAGGCCCAGCAATCAGATGGATCATGGGTGAATGAGGGCAACGGTCGTTGGATGGAGGGCAACCGAAACTTGGTTACGGCTTATGCACTTCTGTCGCTGAGCTACTGCCGGGAGTAGTGATAGCTTCAGATCCGTTTGCATTATCCGGGTTCAAAGAACCTGGATCTGAGCGGCCTCGCGGGACGTCGGATTTATTACTGAGCCGCAGGGCGATAGCCCCGGTTGCTGGCGAGGTTGCTAACAGAACCGGGGCTATCGCCCTGCGGCTCAAAGTGGACCAACCGAAAACCCGCAGTAATAAATCCGACATTCCCAGAGGCCGCCTACAGACGGTAACTGTAGCCGGGTTCTCTGAACCAGGACCTGAGCGGCCTCGCAGAGGCCGCCAACAGCAGACAACTGCAGCCGGTTTGTTGCTCAGAGCAACTGTTGCGGTGGGCTGGCGACTGCCTCGGGAAGTTGCTCCGTAACTCGCACGGCGCCTTTCAATGCTCGGTCGGCTTCAACCGGCCCCAGCTTTTCGCAAAGCCAGATATACGCAGAGTGGATGACGATTCGGTATTCATCGACACTTCCATTGAACGCCAGACTTCCGGGTTGTGATTCCTTAGTCCAACTTGACAATGGCTCGACGATTCGGCTACTAAGAGCTTTAATTTCCGGCGCTTGTCGCAGTGACTGGATCAGCAAAGTTTCACTGCCATCTCGCCGGTGCCGAAGTTGTGCAATGACTGTCTCCATCATTCGGGAAAACACCTTGTGTTCGCCTTCGACCTTTACGGATGCAGGTTTGCTTGGGTTGGTTTGTATTGGTTTGTTGCTTGGTCCAGGATCCGGTCCGATCTCTGATGCTGGCATTGATCGAAGCTTCATGATGTCACTCAAAACCAAACCGAGATTGACTTCGACGGAATCGAGTGTCTCTTGTAGGCGTCGAATCAACTCATTGAATCTAAGGTGCTCTACGTTGGCGAATTCGGTGTCCAACGTGTCAATCGCGTTCTGAATCGCGTTTTCCGGTGCCTTGCCCTGCATCGCTCGGAAGACGATTCTTCTGCGTAGGCTCCGTTCTTCTTCGTTGACGGGCATGTTGTGGCTCTTGGGTAGGGTGGGATGTTTGAATGGTTCTCAGTCTTGGGCCGCCAAAGTCGGTGCCTTGGCGGCGCGACGCTTTGGGGACTCAGCCGTGCATTTGAGTTTGGAACTCTGGATAGCCGACTTCGTGGTGTTCTGAGAAATCAAGACCACGTTGTTCGTCCATGCTGGAGCACCGAAGATTCACAACAAGTGCGATCAGTCTGAAGGTCATCCAAGACGTTGAGAATGCCCACGCGAACGCGGCAGCGATACCAACGCATTGCGTATAGATCCGCTCCATATTCATGATGTCGCCTTCGTAAAACATACCTGCGGCCAGCGTGCCCCAGACGCCACAAAGACCGTGGACGGCGACCGCGCCCACTGCATCATCGATCTGCAGTGGTTCGAAGAGACTGCTGGCGATGACGCAAACAAATCCCGCGATCAAACCGGTCAAGACTGCGAACGCTGGATCCATCGTCGCACATCCTGCCGTCACGCCGACCAGTCCTGCCAAACCACCGTTGACGGTTTGCGTCATCAGAAGCCGGCCACCGAAGATCACGCGACCCATGATGAATCCGACGACTCCCGCAGCCCCGGCCATGTGCGTGTTCAAGCAGATCTTGCCGAGCGATTGGTCAACGGCCAGCAAGGAGCCGCCGTTGAAGCCGAACCAGCCCATCCACAGAATGAGTCCGCCGAAGGCTACGAGCGGAAGATTGTGTCCGCCGATCTCTCGAGATTCGCCGTCCTCACCATACTTTCCGAGACGCGGACCGAGCACCATGATGCCCGCGAGTGCACACCAGCCACCGACCGAGTGGACAACCGTGCTCCCCGCGAAGTCGACGAAACCGGCTTGTGCGAGCCAACCGTCTGAATTCCAAACCCACGAGCCGAAGACCGGGTAAATCAATCCTGTGATCGCCATGGCGGCAAAGACGTAGGGGACAAATCGAATTCGCTCGGCGAGTGCACCCGAAACGATCGTGGCTGCCGTGGCCGCAAACATCATTTGAAAAAACACGAGTGCGAACTCGTTGCCTTCGGAAAATCTCATCAGGAACTTGTCCGCGCCGAACCATCCGGTCGAGTTGGTTCCAAACATCAATCCGTAACCAACCGCCCAGAAGATGATCGCACCGAAACACATGTCGGTATAGTTCTTCATGATCACGTTGATCGAGTTCTTCGAACGCACCATGCCGCTTTCGAGCATGGCGAAGCCGGCTTGCATAAAGAAGACCAATGCGGCAGCGACGATAATCCACGCCGTGTCGAGATGGGATTGCAGTGTTTCGGGAGACATCAGATCGTCGCTCAAGTTGTCGGAAGGAGTTCGGGTGGGACAGAAGTAGGCGGGATTACAAGAGGTAATGGTCGGCTAGGTCCATCGATCGCTGTGAATCAGCCGATCGAGGTTCGGGATGGCAAGCGGTCCCTCGTCAGTCACAAACGCTCCGTGAAGGAATCGAGGCTCGATGCCGCACTTGCCAAGGTTGCCCGCAGTCTTTGGTGTTCGGAGTGATCGCATTTGGGCATGCGCGATGAAACCAAACAGGCGATTTTGCGGCGTTCGGACAACGACCAGTCGAGTCGATTCGGAACGGTGGTCGGTGTTGTCGCTTGTCAAACCGAGGGCATCCCCCAACCGTAGCACGGGAATTGGGCAGCCGTTCCAAATGGCGATCCCATCAAGATGCGGGTCGTGACTGGGTAACAAAATCCTCGGTTGCAACAAGTCGACGCCCAAGACGAACGACATCGGAATCGCGAGTGCGATCCGTAACTGGGTACGAGAGGACTCACCCGGGGCGAAGACCAGCAAACCGCGGCCGGAATGTCGATTTTCGCTTCCGGCTGTGTTTGCTTCGCTGACTGTAACGGCGGCTGTTTCCGGTTTTTGCATCCGGAATGGTTCGGCCACAAACCCCTTCGGGTCGAGGATAAGCCGAACGTCCGGCTTGCCATCACGACCATGTTGGATCGCAATCGCATCGGCAGGTACTTGCGCTCCGGCACGTACCCAATCGGGCAACACGTGCCAATCGCGTTTTGCGATGCTCTGCGGGCGGCTGGTTGAATCAACGAACAAACCCAAGAGATGACTTGCATGTGTCGTTGCACCACCGTTTGGCGCATCGGAAAGACGTGTGAGTACTAGCGGGTGCCTGCTTGAAGTCGTGCTAACGCTCAAACGTCGATGCAGCTCAATCGCTGGCAGGACTCCATCAACACAACGGACACGTTCGATCAGTCCACTCGAATCGGCATGTGACAATCGCTGGACTTGCCCGAAGTCTCGAACACCAAGCATCGCCGTTGCTCGCAGTCCGAATGCGTAAGGTCCGCAGTCGAGCGATATGATGCGATTGAGCAGTTCGTTCCCGGAATCCGGCACTAATCCGGTTCTCTGCCGCGCCCCGATCGTCGGCCTCTCGCCTAGGCTCTGATTCGAGTGCCGGTCGGTGCTACTCGCTGTCGATTGGGAGCTGATCATGACGCGCCCACTGCTTGCGGAACCCGATCGACCAGCCTGGCCGTAATCTCAAGGAGTTGGTCGTCTCGGAACGGTTTGACGACGTACTCGGTTGCTCCAGCATTCATTGCACGCTTGCGGTGTTTGTCACCGGCACGGCTGGTGACCATGACCACAGGAATGTTGGAGTGTTCTTCGCTCGAACGCAGGTTCGAGAGGAACTCCAGTCCATCCATTCGCGGCATTTCCATGTCGAGCAGGATCACATTTGGCAGAAGCTCAGCGGCTGCCAACTGTTCGAGAGCATCGACACCGTCTTTCGCGGTTGCGACGGACCAGCCACCACCACGCATGACGCTTGCGGTGATCCGGCGTACTGAAACTGAATCATCGACGATCATGACGTTCCGTCGACGTTCGTTGACCACTCGTTTCGCGGAAGGGCGAACGAGCTGTGACGTGTCCATCATCTTTCGTGACAAGCCGACCAATTCGGCAGGGTCAAGAATTGGGATCACGCTCCCATCACCGCGGATCGTTGCACCAATCACACCCGGAACCGATCGAAGGTGGTCGCCGAGTGATTTCACGACGATGTCCTGGCCGCCTTCGATTTCATCGACCAACAGTGCGACGCATCGGTCGCCGGACTCGACGACTAGCATCGGCATTGCCGATTCGAAACCGCTTTGCGGAGCGAGTCCAAGTGTTTCGGCGAGCTTGCGGATTCGAACCGTTCTGCCGTCGATCTCCGTTACCGGATCGTCGCCGATCCGCTGGATGTTCGATGGATCGAGCCGCGAGATCTGCCTGATGGCTTGCATCGGTACGGCGAATGAGCATCCACCGGAATTGATCACCAATGCTCGGGTTACGGCGAGCGTCGTTGGCAGGATGATCGTGAAACGGGCGCCTTTGCCGGGTGTGCTGTCCAGGCGAATCGTCCCTTTGAGACGCTGAACGGTTTCGCGAACCACATCCATCCCGACGCCCCGGCCCGAAACGTCCGTGACCGCTTCTGCGGTGCTGAAACCAGGCGCGAAAATGAGGTGCTGGACTTCATCGTCACTCAGAGACTCATCCGCAGCGATCAATCCACGCTCGATGGCGCGATATCGAATGCGACTCAGATCCAGCCCCCGTCCGTCGTCTTCGACGCGGAGGGTAAGCTGTGTTCCTTGGTTGATCGCTTCGATCCTAAGCGTCGCTTCTTCGGATTTTCCGGCCGCAAGACGTTGTTCGGGTGTTTCAACCCCATGATCGACGGCGTTTCGAACCAAGTGCAATAACGGATCGGCGATTTCCTCGAGTACCGTCTTGTCGAGTTCCGTGTGATCTCCACGGACGACAAAGCTGACTTGTTTGCCACATTGTGAAGCGGTTGAACGCACGGCTCGACCGAGTCTTGGAATCGCGGTACGCAACGGGACCATTCGAATCTGCATCAAACGATCTTGAGCGTCCCGTGTTAAACGCTGCCAGCGACCCAGGAGCGCGTCGAAGTCGCCCGAAAGAACGCCGCATTCTCGGGCGATGGAACCGACGTCACTTGTCGCCTCGGAGAGCGTTCTCGCAAGCAGGTGAAACTCGTTGTATCGATCAAACTCCAACTCATCAAACTCCTGATGAGCTTCATTTCCGTTGGCACTGTGGGGACTGGCAAGCATCGACGTCCAGCGATTGCTGCCACTCGAATGCTCGGGCGTCAACCCGGCACGATTGAGGTCACCTTGCTTTAACGCCTCAATGCTGTACCGCGTTTCGATATCGTCGGAGACGCCTCGCAAGCGAGACAACGCGACTTGTAGATCATCGATTTGGCTGCCAAAGTCACCGAGCCGCTGCGCGAAGGCGCTTCGGTTGATGATCATTTCACCAACCAGTCGAACCATTTCATCGAGCCGGCTGAGTGGAACTCGAATGTGCGATTCGGACTTGGAACCGGCGAGGGAAGCATTCGCTGTTTGCTCCGCCGGTTGTACTTGTTCCTCAACGGCGGCAGTGACTGGCTCGTCTTTGCGCGGTTTTTCTTCCAAACGGGCCGGTTCGACGTGCTCTGTCGGTGCAGCATCTGCGGAGGGATTCTCGATCGTTGGACTTGCAGCGGTGCCGTCGAGCTGGGCGAGCAATGCCTCATCGTCGTCATCATCATCATCGTCATCGAAGTCGACGCCGAAGGCAGCAAGCGCCGCTCGCAT
>JBCCOI010000070.1:0-18737 GCA_039025515.1 Planctomycetota bacterium | reverse complement strand
GGCTGGCTTGATTCACCACAGTGACCGTGGAGGTCAATACGCGTCGAAGCGTTATCGAGCGATTCTGCGGCGTGCATCGATGCGTCAAAGCATGTCGGCCGCTGACAACTGCTACGACAACGCCTTCATGGAGTCCTGTTTCGGGACGATAAAGACCGAGCTTCCACTGGAGGACTACGGAACGGATGCCGAAGCCATCAGAGAGCTTCGATCCTACGCCAATTACTACAACTTCGAGCGACTTCACTCATCACTCGGCTACGTGACACCCGCCGAATTCGAAGCAACGTCAAACCCCAACCAGCTCACCCAGAAATAAGACACTGAGGCGCCCGCGCAACCCGATACACCTCAGTCTTCTCGTTCAAGATGTCTGAAGCCGTTGTATGCAGTTCGAGAAAACGCTGGCTAATTAGAGGATTTGTCTTCATGGGATCATTGACGACGTATCAAAAACGAAATTGTGGCTTGACGCTCTGAAGTCTACAGCCTTCGGCCATCCTGGGTGACGCATCCAGCATCCCCAGCGACGAAAGCCCTCTACCGCCGCGAGCCACCGCCCAACGGAAATTCCGGCAGACGATGGCGGGCGACTCTCAGTAATCCGGCCGGAATCAGGACTCTAGCCGCTCAACTCCCTTGGCCTTAATTGAGCGATTGGGCCGTCATGCCCATTAGCCGCCGGTACCACTTGGCAACGCGGTGACTCCCACAGCGATCTCGATAACGCAGCTCGGTCTTACGATGCACCCAAGCCGACGAACCCGCACGCTGCAGCCGCCCATCGGAATAGCCTCGGTCTTCTGTCTCGCGGCCCTCGCGGTGTCCCCGGTTCTCTGACGGCCGCCCTAGCCTCTTTGAACGAAGAGGACCGCACGATGGTCATCAGTTCGTTACAAGCCTCAGCGATCTCGCGTGCGCCTCTGCCGTCGGGGATCTGGTTCAGCCTCTTTGCGGCCGCTCTGAGTCGATCCGCCTGGGGATGGCCGATGATGCCAGCTTTGCGAATTTCCTCGATCTGCTGGCCCGTAGAGCGGCCAGATTTCGGGTTCTTGGTCATCACGACGTAGACCCGGTTCGCTAACATCGCAAGCAGACTTCGGCCGACAAGAACGGCTTGGTCCGGCGCTCCCGCGTGCCGAAAGACGTGAAGAGTGTTTCGGGCTTCGTGTAGGTAATGGTGGATTCGATGCTCACGTTCAGCGGCGGTGAACTGGTTTCTGTTTCGTATTTTCGTTTTGGGCATTGGTTTTGAATGGTTCGTTTGATGATTGAGATTGCTTTCCGAAACGGTTCGGGCTCAGGCCACTTCGGCCAAGACTTCAGCGCCGACCCATGACACCGGGCCAGGCTGCGGTTCCTCGATCGCGTCACGAGTGGCGCTTGTCACCATGGCCATCTGTTGCCAGAGTTCGCTCACCAGCTCATTGGCAACCCAGCGCCAACGTCCGCACGGCTCAAGCTCAACAAGTGCCAATCGCTCAAGGAAGAAGAGATCGCGGCGAATGGTTCGCTCGCAGACGGGGAAGGTCTCCCGAACATCTCGCCAAATCTGGGGGATGTACGCGCCAAGTCTGAGCGGGAGTAACAACTCGGCGACGTGAATGACTCGCTCGAGCTGTTGGTACCGCTGGGCATCGGCCCATGGAGCTGATGGATTAATCCTCAACATGTGTTGATTCAACCTTCGCACACCGGGTCGGTGCGCGCACGACCAAGCTCGCCGACACGCTTGAAAAGCCGGGGTATCACTCCCGACCGGATGGGGCTTTGCTATCCGAACTGTTTCGGGTCAATGCTGTGCACACCAGCCACGCATCGACGAGCTTGGTAGTTTCCTTCGTCAAAGAAGTGATACTTTGGCTTCGTCATCGCCGGAGTGAACAACCCGGACGGTCAAGCCTCAGTTGTTTTCAAGCAACCAAGGCAGCCAGACAGATTCGAGTGTTATGCCGCCAACGCAGTGGCGTGTCAAGCTTTTTGCGGTGCGGGTTGTGACAGGGAATGTCAAACGTCCTCGGCTTCAAGCAGTTTCGCGACCCGCGCGAAAACGAAAGTGCCTACGAAAATCACCAACCCAATGGGACCGATCCGCAATAGCCGCTGGGCGGGCGAGTAGTCCGGCGAACGCAGCACAACTATCGAATGCATCGCGGTGAAAGCCAGCATCACGATCGCACAGATAGTCATCACAACTAGCAGCAAGTGTCTCTTGAATCGCGATGAGGACCGAGATTCTTGCTCTTCTTTGGGTTCACTCGGCGGCTCGTACGGATTCGGCTTGGTCACCATTTATCCAACGCTTCTGCGAGATGGGGGCTGGAGTGTTTTCCTTAGGCATCGTTCAAAATCCGGCGAGTTGGCGGCTTTTCAAATCATCAGCGCGTAAATGCTCCAGGCCACAACAATTGCGAGCAGTAGAACCAAGTAAGGCCTGCCAGTCGGTGAAGACGATGGCTCGTCGGCAGCTTCACTCGGCGGCTCGTACGGGTTCGACTCGGTCATCGGTCGCGTACCACATGCATGAACCAATCAAACACGTATCGGTCAGCTTCGGCTGAGCTGAGCTTGACCGGTTTGGTTGGTCCGTAAAGCTTCGCCGTGAATCCAAAGCACCAGAAGTAGTACTCATGGGATTTACGTACAGAACGCGATGAATAAAAGGTCACATCATGAATCGTTCGCCGAACAAACAAAGGAGCGATAGGTTCCGGTGCCTGCCGGAAATCAACTTCAGCACCTTTCGAAACATCCGCAGCCGCCTTGTCCTTCGTCGCCGGCCAGCAAGCAAAGTAGGCGGCGAACAGCAGCGTTACGACGATGACGGTTCGGAGCGAGAATCGAAGGCAGAGTTTTCTCATCCGCTCATCGTAGCACGTTTGAAGTCAACGTTTCGGCGAGGTGACTGTTGCAGAGATGTCAAAGCGTCACAACTCCGATCGCAACGGGAACGACAAGCGAAGCCGCTAGATACCATTGGCCTTGGTTCCGATGCCAGCATGAATGCGCGCTGAAAACAAACAAGAGCAGGTTAGCAACTCCCGCAAATGCCGCTAAGACAACAGTAGGGATGAGCATCCAGTACGGATACAGAATCCCGTTCTGCATTTGCGCTGTCAACAATTCCCAACTGCAAACCGCCACGGTGAGTACCCAGCTCACAAACGTTATCCAAGCAAATCTTGCCAATCGCTTGTCAGCAGGTGATTTGATGCGTGATTGATGCAAAGATCCAGCTAGCTCATTTGGCGGCTCGTACGGGTTTAGATGGTTCATCTCGCAAAGTTGACTTTGCTATCTACCGGTGCGTATCTGTCTCCGCTCAGAAACTCAGTCTCTCCTGTCACTCGATCATACTTGTAAGCCCCTTCGGTTGAAGAGCGGATCTGATGGCGGGTGCGTTCCGTGTAGAGCCAAGTTGAGAAGACGATTGCCAGCCCAATAACTGCGGCTGGAACAACGTTCGATAACGGTGAGTTGTTGCTGTTCATGCTCATCGGCGCGGGCTGGGACCATTGGTTCACTCATCCAATTTACCATCTTCGGCTAGGATCTTTGGCTTTGTTTCGCCATTGAAGACGGATGTTCATCTAACCACTGCAAGAAACGCTTCCAAGATTGAGATCTACTTGCGAAATCAGTTTGCGTTTCACCTTGTGAGTTGTACGTTTCAACGGCGTCAGATCGGGACTGGCGTTGGGACAGGTTGAACTGGCAGCCCGTGGTTTTGGCCGGCCATGGGCTGCCAGCTCTTGCTTCTAAACTTGCAGCCAAGCAGACTAAGCTCGATGCTCCGCGGATACACGAAACTGTATCGGTCTGCGGACTGGCGACTTCGGCTTCCGGATGGAAGTCCTGTAGACCGTCGCAGAACAACTGAGGATAAACGAAAAAGCGTCAGGGTTGATAACCGCGAGAGAGTGCTCATGCGGCTGCTTCGAGAGATGGGCGGTCTCTACGGAGTCGTTATCCGAGATTCTTCAGATAAAGGGACTGGCTTCTTCTCTCCAATCGAGCTTAGCCGTGACGAGGTAGTTTGCCTTCTCAAACCGAGTGCAATACTGACGATCCGGATCATTCGCTCTGAGAAGATCGGAGTCGACTGTTTTGAATCAGGCGCGATCGTTCTCGGCACCAATGATGTGGCCGATGATTACGCGATGCCCGTGGACTTAAAGGCGATCGCAAACTCGTGGCTTGGCCAAGACCGAGTGGATTAACCAGCACCAATGTTCAGGCTGTAAAGTCGAACCTGCACCGCTGGCGAAGTACAATCACGCAACGAGCTAGCGAGCGGCGATCTCGAGGGAGTAGAACGGTCCATGAGCTGCCGCCACCGGCATTTTTTTTCTTGAATTGGAACACAGCGAGTAGGCACGCTCGCCGTTAGAACGCTCCAGTTCCTCTGAACGCTGGAGCGTTCGCTTTTTTTGACTTGAGTTCCACGCAGGTCCCGCAACGCATGGCTGGCTCATATAGGGACTTGTGCCTAGTCGAGTGAGGCGTCGACAAACATTCACGACTGTTTGTCCGTCAAGCCATCGCATGGTGAAGGATTACCAGTTCCTTCGCATCCTAGAAGTATTTGCGTGACAATGCTCACGCCATTCGATCTTCATTCTGTAGCGAGACGGCATGTAGTCCCTCTATCCATCTCAGGAAACGAAAAGATGAAGAGCGTAGTTTTGGTTTTTGCTTTGTCAGTAGCGATAATGACCCCGTCTGTGAATGGTCAAAACGTATTTGTTTCGGATCAGCAAGACATCACCGGCACCGTCAATGGGAACCTAATCATTCTCGACGGTGGAACTGCAACAGTGCTAGGAGCGACGATCAAGGGTAACGTTATTGTGAGACCAGGCGGCATTCTTGATTCCGCCTTTGCGACCGTCGAAGGAAATGTGAACGCGCGTGGCGCGTTGACCATCGCTGTGTTCGGCGACGTGATCGAAGGCAATCTCAACATTCGTTCCTCGGGCAGTCAGGATGGAATCGGTTTTTTCTCGACCACCGTCTTCGGCAACGTGAACATCCGGTGGAACAATGCTCAGATTATTGCCTTCAGTTTTCCAGGACTCGGAACTGGAAACATGATTCTTGGAAACGTGAGCGTCGTTGGAAACACCGCTGTGAATGCGATCACAATCGCCGACAACGAGATTGGCGGAAATCTGATCTGCAGACGCAATTCGCCTTTGCCGGAGGTTTCGGGAAACGTTGTGATTGGAAACACGTTTTGCGACGACTGACGTAAGGCTGTTCGCAGGTTGGCAAGCCGGTCTCTTTGGGGGACTCCCTCAGTGAATTGGGCAGCGTCTTCAATTCTTGGGCCTACGATTCGGTAGCCAGTCGTGCGATACGGCAGCCCGGAGCTTGTGAGAGAGCCCTCTGGGTTGCCGTCGCACCTTTCTTTCGGCCTCGCATTCGGCTTGCCTGCATCTCCTCAACGCTGCTGAGATGCTCCGTGCGGCTCGTTCTCGGCAAAGTGGGCCGTCGTGGCGTTTGCTGCGTGCTCAAGCTTCCAAGCAGCTCTACGAACTCAGAAAGGCTCTTCGCGGCTTCTGGGTGGCTGCTCAGCGCCGTTGACCGCAATAGTGATTCGATCATCGACGCCTGATCGCGGCAGTGATCGCCGAACGCTTCGAGCTTCCGCGACGAAACACAACCGGCGGTTCCGTTCGCGGTTGCCGCTGTTCGGTAGAGCTCTCGAACGCTTTGGCGGTTGCGAGCGATTCGGCCGTCGCCAAGTCAAGCGATGATTCGTTACGGTTCAAAAACCTTCGCCGGGTGTAGGATTTTTACGTCTCACACCGCCACAAGTGCTCATTGCTGCTCGCTTCTTCCCCGGAATCAGGGAGCGGCGGCCATTTCGCTACTTTGCAAGTCGGTTCTTTCGAAGCCTTTCAAGCAACGCCACGATCGCGTCGTGGTTCTTTGACGTTGTCGAAATGATAAGGCTCTTATTTTGGAAGTAGGGAGCTACCGTTGAGTTGCCACCATTTGATTCCCAATTCGTCGGGCCGGAAGCCAGCTGGATTAGTTCAATCAAAGTGACTGGGTCCCACTCACCCTTCTTGTTCCAAACTGGTAGATCCTCGGCCTTGTACTGGACAGGTACGATCGTTTCGTCAGCAGCCGGTGCAGTCGCAGCCACAGCATCGCGATCATATCCAATCGTCACCAGCGCGGCAGCAGTAATCAAAACCGAGAGAATTGCAGTCAAACGCATTGTTAAATCCTTTGGGTACACGAAGAAATCCATCAGCGGACGCAATTCTAGTGACCGGCTAAGCCAAGCAAAATAGCAATCGACAGCTGTGGATTGATCGACGTTGATTCAACCCAATGGCTGGGCGGATTCCAAAATCTGCTTTGCGGGTAGGGCGGCGTCAATGGTGAAAGTTGCGCCGTCTGATTCCTTCGAACCAGTGCCAGCAGACTCACCTGCCGAAATACTTCTAACGTACGGAAACCTTCTGAAGCAATCTCTTCAAGTGCTGCTTCCCTGCTTGACCGTGGTTTCCGCAGATAAAATCAAGGATTCTTCCGTCCCTGGAAACGACAAATACGCACGGTATTCCTAACTGCTCGAGCATAAACTTGTCTGGTTGTACCTGGTGAACTGAGTCAGATATCCCATTGGCTTTGGCAACTTCTTCGAGTCGATCTCCGGAGTCACGCCATGGCGAGTAGATGAATTTAACATCGCTTTCAGCGTACTGCTTCCTAACTTCTTCCAGTCCGCGGAATCCTTCAAGGCAGGGTCCACACCAGCTCGCCCAGAAATCAATTACGAGGATTTTACCAGCTTCATCCGCAATCGTTCCTTCGCTCTCGCCACCCCAATTGACCGCGACATCGGAGACATCTACTCCAAGCAGAGAGTCGAACGGGCCTTTTGTCTCCCCCGATCCAACCTCATCCAACCGATCAACCGCAGGCATGCTTCGAGCATCGCTAGATGGAATCAACTCGATGCCTTGATACTCAGTAATTGTCGTTGTTGTCTTACCGTCAATTGTCGCAGCGATGCGTTGTTCTAGTAGCTGTTTACTCTTGAGATCAAATGAATAGCTCCATGATTTTGTTGGGACTTCAGTCTTGATGATGCAGGTGCCATTTTCCAAATCCTCGGCGATACTGGGGTTGTAGTAAACAAGCCGGCTAAAGAAGTTGGGCTGCAGGTATTGAGCAGCTATTCCCTTCCCAGTCTGTTGCATCAACTGACTACCGCCCCGGAAAGTGCTCGCTGATCGCTCGGCAGGCGTAGTGTCGTCCCATCGACGGTAACAAATGATGGTCCCATCCGAAGAAAGTGTTGCGAGCTTTGCATCGTTTGAGTCCTGCATTTCAATCTGGAACCGAGCAGCGTGGCTAGGTGCCTTGAAAACATGGAAGCTTCCGCGGATTTCGTCTTCGACAAGGTCATCAACGACCGTCGTCATTCGAAACCTCCCCTTTACGTTTACCTGCTCCTTCAAACTCCGCTGAGCATCCTTAAGAAAAGAGATCGCGTTTGATGAGTCGGCTGCAAACGATTCAACACGGGAAATCAAAGAGAACGTGATAACGCAGAAAAAAAAGTGAGAACGCAGCATGCTGAAAGATCCTTTGTTCAAGCTGGAGGTTTTGAACAGCCTTTTGAAAAGCTGTCAATTCAGTGCATGCTCCGCGAGTCTCGATCGATGGTTACAGAAATACTCCAACGAATTTCAGATTCGTTGGAAACAGTTTGACCACTCTGCATCCTCGATTGTGATGCTCATTGTTTAAAATCAGGAACTTTGAAATATCTCCTCCGCCGGCTCCTTTGCTGGTGTCGCGACCATTCAGCTTTAGGTACTACAGCTTCATTTGGAGTGTAGGGGTTACCAAAACAACGCATCTTCTAGTTCGGAAAACCGCCATGACCCAGGCCGTAAGCATCAACAAGCACCACAAACGTCTTGCCCGGTTCGCGGGCGTTTACCGAGGAGTCGAGTCCATCTCTGATGGAATAGAAGCACTCGGCATCTATCGGAATCGAATCATTCTCGCAGGGTTCTTCGCTGAGCTGAATTACTCCCAAATGTTTGGAAGCCAAGAAGTGTATGCGATGCACGCTTTGATCGGCTGGAGCACTGTGCACGAGCGGTACTCGATGACGTGGTATGACTCCATCGGTGGTACTGGAAGTGGAATCCTCGGGGATATGCGTGAAGACAAACTGATCCTTCAGGGCCCTGACTCCGCTCAAGGCGGCTTCACCCGATTCACATGGGATTTCGCCGCAACGTCGCAGACCGTCACGATTGATTCCTCAAGAGATGGTGTGGCTTGGGAACAAGCACTGCAAACCAAGTACGAACTGCTGAACGAGACGAATTGATTACGAAGAACTAACTCTGGCCGATTGCAAGCCGCTCCCCGCGTAGCTTCTTAGCTTTGCGGAGAGTGGCAGCGAAAGTCGAGAGGAATGCCTTTCACGATCGACCTGACAATCGCAGTGTCATGCTCTTCTCGCGAAGCGGGCGAATTCATGAGCGAGGCAAACAGACAGAGGCCAACAGATGGTCAGGCTTCATCCATGCCCGGCACTATCGAAAGGATTGATCGACAACTCGCACTACTGTCTTGGCGCATCTGCATTCTTCCTGGCATCTTCAAGCTGTTCATCAGTGATGTTCTTGAAAAGCTCATGACCCTCGATCGATTTCCTCATCTCGACAACCTTCGGGTGATTTCTTCCTAAGATACCTGCCCTCTCCTCAAGATGAGCAAGGGAGATTGCCTTTAGCGAGGCAATGTACTTGCTGTGCCGGACACGACACTCTTCTTCCCATGCCTCAATTTCCGCCTGGCTGGAGATTCTCTTCATCGACGTCCAAGCGACCATCCTCGCATCAACAAGATTTGTCGACTCGGTTAGGGTCCACATTTGACCGGTCGCCGTATCGAGTAAGATCGGTTGTTCCCACACTTCTGTTTCGATGCAGAATCGTCCGGGAAATCCGGACGCAACTTTCTCCGTGCATGATTGTGTCCGTGGTTCTCCGAGCACCTTGGTGTAGTGTTCGTATAAGCCAAGCACCTTGTCAGACACTTTGATCGATTTTGAGCCCGATGTTGCTGGATGCTGCACGGTAAGCGGATGGTTCTGTTGCGAAACTTTGGCGGATAGCAGGTCGACCTTCTGTTGCAGCTGGGCAATTCTTGCGTGTGCGATTGCTAGTCTCGCACCCGCGTCTGCTGGAGCATTTCTTGTCGTACTTTCAGGACAGTAAAAGCCACACTGCTCGATTCCCACGGTTCTGTTTACCGGAAATTCGACATTTGAAATCTTCAGCTCGTAGCGCGGAAACGAGGTCGTCTTAATGGACGACCGAAGAACTGGCTGTTTCTCCGTCTCGAATCCCGTTGCAGCCCGTTCCTTCTCTTCCGCGATGACGGCTTGGACTGGAGAAGGTTGTATCTCGGAAGGGGGAGTCTGAGAGAGAACAGACACCGGAAGAAAACCCAGGATTGCTACCGAAATCAGTGATCGAGTCATATTCCATCCTTGTGTAAAAGCCGAACCCTACGAACCGTCGCAATTGTATTCGGCCTTTTCAGATTCGAGCAATGTCGATCTGCAACCCGAACAGTTGCCATCAAACAGGTTTCCGTGCTCCCATGGGTAGATTTACGAGAAGGCTGCAAAAGAGCGGCAGCGCAACCACGGTGGTACTGCGCCCGGCAAGGCGAAATCACTCCTGGCCAATTGTCCAGAAGTGAAAACAAGCACTGCCCGCAACGCTGCCGGCAAGGCTTTCGGCGTCTCGGGAAAGACGGTTGACCGCGAGCCTACCTTTGGCTGATTGCCAACCTTTCCCCACGCAGCCTCTCAGCTTCCTCCCGAATCATTGCGGGCGTGGGGATGAACGGCAGTGTCGCCATCGATCCCTGAAGCCGCTTCTCGATGAGCTTCACATCCGCGCCGGTGAGCTCGGCCGCGGCTTCGATCGACCAACCGTGGCGAGCAACGAACGCGGCGGCGTCTGAAACGTTTGAGGGGTCAGACGAAGCGGGGCGGTCGGTGAAGTTCTTTTCGTCAACGATGCTCAATTGCGATCCAGAATGCACGCGTCCCTGCGCTGGTCATCAGTTTCAGCCCTTCCCGCAAAGCCCAAAACGTTTCGCTCAGTCGTGGGCGGTCATCTCTCGTCCCCTGGCTGCCAATCCATCGTGGTCGACGATAACACTTCATTCACGGGGATCGTTGTCGCGCGATCAAAACTGTTGTCAAACGGAAGCATGGGAACGCGAAAGAGTTCATCGTCTTGCGGTGGGCGATCCAAAAGGTAAACGGCATCGAGCGTCACCCGAAACAATCGAGCGAACCCATCACCGGAGAATTCTGGGTTCATGAATCCAACTTTCTTGGATTCCAAGACTTCCCTGATTCCTGCGTTTGTTGGCGGATGAATCACTTGCTCGGGAAGCTGAGGAAGTTCCGGCATTCGGTCTTGCCGAGTCGCTTCGATGTGAATTTTTCGCTGACACTTACCCCCATGCAAACGCATCAGGTGACACGTTGGCTGCCGAACAGTCATCGATCCGCTTTCGCCTTCGATCTCTTTGGTCACGACCCCAGCCTGAGCAAGGGCCATCTGCGTATAGCCAGTGTCGATGTCATAGGCCGAGTAAATCTCATAGAACGTGTACGGTTCTTCGGTGAACTGCGAGGAAGCAATCCCCGTCGTGTCGTCGGGGAAAGGTTCGTTTGATTGGTAGAGCGTGACATCCGGACGGGCAGCAAGGCGTTCATCTCGTAAGCTTTTGTCTTCGTCTTCGCTTACATCGCCGTCCAGATTCTCGTCGCCTGGGTTTTCGACTTTCACCTCCCGCCCAAACAGACTTAAATTTTCCTGTCCAAACGCCGGCTCAGGGACGCCGTGCCAGATCGAACATGGTTCCTGAAGGTAGCAGGCGAAGTACGCCGGCAGGGTTCCGGGCTCGATCGCAGCGGGTGTCTGCCAGACGTCAGGATGATACGTTCCGATGTCGTTGTTCGGCGGTGCTCCGATCGGTGCTCCCATATTCGCAATCCGAGTCATCAGCTTCGTGTCGGATGCTGTGCTCTTTACTCTTACTCGCATTTCGATCGTTGGCTGTCCGAGCACTTCGACCACCGCTGCATCTGTGAGAATCGGACGGTTTTTAATTCGAACCAACTGCCCGTCGACTTGCTTCTCCGTGAGCTGAAGCCCGTTGATTCGCGAGAGCACAACGTGACCGGCCGCTGCGATCAAGTCTTGCTTGTTCACGTTCGGCGGACCGGTTAGCTGGACAGTCAGTTCGCTGAATTGCTGCGCCGCCCCTGCGCCGGTCCCGAGCTCGGCGTAATGCCTCTTCCAGTCGATCGCCGGCGGTGGAGGAGCTTGGTCAGCTTGCTTGTCCTGAATTGTGTACTTCAGCGTCAGCCCGGTCGGGTCGACGACGAACGTTTGATTCACACGTCGAAAGTTCCGAGGCAATCGAGGGACGACGAAGTTCCGCAAGCGATGCGGGTTGAATTCTTTCGAAGCGACCCGGAGCGTCCCTTCCAGCGTCCGCGTGACTGCCCAGCTTTCATCGCGTGATTCCGTGAGTGACCAGCGGTTAGAGATGATTGCCCGTCCGGAGCCTTGCAGCTCGCCAGCGCTGATACCTTCTGGCTCGTCACCTTTGGTTTCATCGCAAAGCTGTCGGCAGACTTCGATTTCGAACGAGACTCGCATCGTACGACCGCCGAAGATTCGCTGAACGGAAACGTCCTTCGGCTTCGGGCCGTTGTCGCAGTCCATCACCCGCCACGCTTCGACTTTGGTCTGCTCGCCATTGCCGAAGGGATCAAGCTGGAACTTCGTGTATGTGCCGGCTGTGTTCTCGTTCTCGCTGCCTTGCTGCGAACCGCCTCCCGAATCTGGATTGCTGGTCGGTTCAATCTCATACCGTCGCGTGTAGCCTGCGGCGACGAGCAAGTATTGCGGGGCCAGTTCGACGCCGCGTGATTGCGGGTTGGGAAGCTGTGGATTCTCGTCCGGCGGGTCCGCGATGGCGCCAACTCCGTTCTCGGTCTCGAGGTCCGGCTGGTTGTTTTGCGTGGCCGTCACGCTGTCGATGAAGTAGTAGAAATCCTTCCGGCTCTCGCTCAGTCGCTGCTGTATGTTCCGAAGTTGCTCCGGAGCAGCTCCGCCGACATTGCCTTCGATCAGCCCGATCTGCATTGAACGCTCGTCGCTGAAGCGGCTGCCAGCCTCCGCGATTGCAACGACGGTCGAAACCACGCGAATTCTGAATCGCGAGAACATCACGTCGGTGCCAGACTCGTCGTACACGACTTCCTGGTCAAAAACTTCGGTTTCGCAATCTCGCAGAATCACATTTCTGTAAACCAATACTGTTCCGCGGCTCATACTTCTTTCCTATGGGTCAAAGAGAAAAACTTGGTACGTCGAGTGGTCGACGCAGTTGGTGGATTGTTGGTCGAATCGCTTAGCGTTCGGCGGTAGAACAGGAAGCTAGCGATAGTGCTCTGCGAGCGAGGCGAAACCCTATGTCATCAAACGAAAGCGACTGTCCTGCTTCGCTAGGCCTCCACGGAAGCGGTGGATGCAATTGATCTGATTTGATCCACGAGTCGAGCTCTGAAAGCCAACCTCGACCGCCTTCGTTGCTTGGTGGAAAGCAAACCGTCAGTCGGGTGATGAGCAACGCGGCGCGGCTTGCAACGTCCGGTGGAAATGCAACCTGTCGCCGGGCGTCGTCATCGGTCAGCAATAGCCGAACGGCATGGACAAATTGCTTTCGTGCGTTTGGATCGAAGCAGCGAAGCGCACCTCCAGCCGTGGGCCATTCGTTTGCTGTTTGCGTGACGACTTCTATCGCGTGGTCGGCAAGACTTCGGACCACTGTCTCCAAACAGATCCCTTTCGGCTTCAGTCGCCAAGGCAATGGATGAGGGCCGCCCAGTTCAACCCAGTCGTTCAAGCAGTCGGCAAGACTCTTGGGATTCACCCATTGCGCTGGGAACCCTACCGCTAGCCTTGCGATAACTGCTGCGGCCCCTTCGTATCTGCACAACGGGAGCTTCGGGTCGCGTCGAAGTGGTCCGAATACCACAAATCGAGCAAACGCATCCGTGAAACGTTGCCGATTACTTCGATCGCCGAAAACATCGACGAGCGATCCTCCAGACGACGGCCATTCGACTGGGAGCCAATCATCGATTCGAAAGTCTTGGTCGTCAGCGAGAAGCACGTATTTGGAATTGATTTGATCTGACATGGCGGCTCCTAGAGAAAACAGGATTGAGGTAGTGAGGGATGAGCTATCTCTCGACGGAAGTTCGAAATGCGATCTCGATCGCATGGTTGGCTAAGTGAACCGCAACGGGATCAGTTGTCCCGTGTTCCACAGACAGCCACGGGAGTGGGAGCAGAAACGAATCGCGTTTCCAGTCTTGAAGTCTCGCTAGCCAATTGGTCGGAGAGCACTCGGCGGGCGGGAACGAAACGCAGAGTCTTGCGAGCAAGGACGCCACTCGATCGGTGCAACACGATGGCAGGGTTTGCAGACCTCGAACTCGGCTGTCGTTCAGGTTTCGCCAGAGCGATCGAATGAAGGCTTGGCGGCTTTCAAGCAGCGGGAAACTTCGTGGATGCCCGCCAATTCCAGGCCATTCGAGTCCGCCGCATGATCGCATCGCGAATTCAACTGCACGCCGAGCAAGAAAGTGAGCTATCGAATCAAGGCTCGTTTCGATCGAGAACTTCCACGGCAGTGGCAATTGACCCTTGCCGCGGCTGGACCACTCCCAAAGTTTCCCTAGCCACTGCTCAGGAGCGGTTGCCGTCGGCGGAAATCCGGCAGCCAGCCTCGATACGTACAGAGCGGATTTCTCACTCGCCTGGCCGGGCAATCCAGGCCGGCGGCGAAATTCATCGTCCTCGAGATACAGCTGGACAGCCTGGCAGAACGTCACCCGCGCGGCTCGGTCTTTGAACTTCGCGGGGAGGCCGGCAATCGTCGGCCAGCCATCAACCAGTTTTGATGTGTCGCTAGACGGCTTCGCTGCGAGCGGGGCGGAACCGAAGGGTTGAGATGTGTCGAATGAGTTTGCAGGTGCGATCATTTTCGGAGGCCTCAAAAATTTTCGTTGATTGGATCATCGGAAAATTGGCTCCGGTTCTCGGTCGCCACCTAACGGGTTGGTGAGTTGGGGTCGTTGGATTAGTGGAAGCGAACATTGCGAAATGAAGTTTTGAATTTTTCATTTGAAAGTTTCATCGCGAAAATTTCGTGTGACGGTTTTCTGTTCAATGACCAGGGCGCTCATGCGACTCGATGGTACGGCCTTTCCGACACACTGCCTTTTGGAACGCTCCTCAATTCCATGGTACGTGCGGCCGCCTTTAGAAGGCCGCACACGTACCATTGAAGGAGCGTGATGGTACGTTCAATGGTCCGTACCATCGAGCAAACCATTCGGCGTACCATCGGAGTCAGTTTTTTGTTCCTCTGGGTCCATTGGGGATGAATTTTCATACCGAGATATTCCGTCAACGAAAATATTCCGGAAAACTTCGATCGTCGTTCGCTTGTTTCGCGGATTCTCTACCTCCATAACTTCGATGAGTTTTCCGTCATTCAATCTTGCCAGGCTTCGCTCAATTCGCTGTTGACCAAATTCGGTGCGACGTCGGATGGCTGTTGTGGACATCCAATCATTCTTGGTGGCGATCACTGCGAGGACTTTTTCGTCGGTCTTTCGATCCGCGATCTCCTGTCGCACGTCCGCTGTCCCGAGTGGCTGTCGCAACACTGGATCGAATGCTGCACACCGCCATAGCGGAAACGCGAACTCGATCGTCACCGGGTCCGGACTCGGATTCGATCGGCATGCCGCCTCGAGGACCGCACACCCGTCCTGCTCATGCGGTCGGATGATCAGATGCGAGTCACATGCCCGGGTCATGGCTCCCGCTCCGGCACCAACGTCAGTGAGCCCCTTTCGCGATTGGTCGCCCTTGCTGGTGTGGTGGTTAAGGACAATTGACGCGTCGTGAGCCTGAGCGATGGCATCGAGCCGGTTGTACATTTGCGTCATTTGTGCGTTGCTATTTTCGTCCATGTCCGCTGGCAAAAATCGATAGAAGGCGTCGAGAATGATCACGTCGAAATTGATTTCGTGGTATTCGTCACGCAGGATCTGCGATAGCGTGCTTAGGCAGACCAGCTCGCCGCGGACCGGGTCGATGATCAGATCGTCTCCGATTTCCTCGAGCGAAAGCATGAGTGCTTTCGCCACGAGTTTCAGACGGTGCGAAAGCTCGCTCGGGTGAATTTCATTGTCGACCAGAAGCACTTTCGATTTCCGGGTCGGTCGACCGAGCCAATCCGATCCGGTTGCGAGGGCTAAAGCGAATCCGTAGATCAGCCACGATTTGCCTTTCTTCGGGGCTCCGATGATGTTGACCACTTCGCCGCGACGAATAAGACCGCTGACAATTTCTTCGCGTCGCTCTGGATGATCGGCTATCAGTTCGGCGACTGGCCAACCGCCTAACCTGCGTGACGACTCAGTTGGTGGCTCACTTTGCTTCGTCCCATTGGGCTTTGGTGCTATGTCTTTCGCATTCTCGGATTTCAGCAACTTCCCGACTTCATCGTTTTCGGTGACCTTTCGATACGCCGAGTCGAGCTTGTGAAGCAGTTCCTCTGTCGACCACGGTGGTTCGCATCGCTGGTTGTACTCCTCGAGCAGTGGCCAACCTTCAGTTTCACTAAGACCGAAACGTGCGAGCGTTGCGGCTGCTTCAAGTGTTCGACCGCTGCCGTTTTGGCCGGAGATTGATGGTGGTAGCGCGGCCAAGTACTTGCGGCAGCGTGTTATTCGATTGTCAGCGACATTGCTGGCTGCGGCAATCGTTTCGATCGTTCGCCCAGATTGCGGCTTTTCCGAGGGTCGCGACTTGCATTTTGCGGCGACAAATTCAATCAACGGACGATCGGCGACATCGATGGACGCCGGTGCAACGAAGAACGATTGACGGTGTGGACGATCTTCCACATCGGAACCTTTCCTGGCTGTCGTGCCAGCCACGCGAATGATGCGAGCCGCATTGAATACAGATCGATCGACATCCACGAATTCGTCGGTAAACCGATCCGCAACCGCGTTGACAAATCGCCTAGCCAAATCCGTCGACTCTTCGTCGTTCGGCAAATCGCAATGATAGAGTAGATGGACGCCGTTACCGCTCATTGTCCGAATTGGCGCGGGCCAGCCTTGATCAGCGAGCCATTGCCTTATCTCGCGACTCTTATTTACCGCGAGACTCGCCTCTGAATGCGACGATGAAACCCCAGAAGTCCTCACGGGATCGATGTCAATGATCAGCCACCTCCGGCTGATGATGTTGTCTTGCCCCTCATGGAATTGGAATTTTGCCTCCGGTGAGATAACTTCACCACCCGAAGAGGATTCCGATGACCCGAAAATCTCGAAAACGACGTTCCTTTACCGCGTCACAGAAAGCTGAAGCCGTTCGAAAACACCTCAAGGAACACGTTCCCGTTTCGCAGATCGCCGACGAGATGAAAGTTCAGCCGACGATGATCCACAATTGGATCAACTCGGTTCTTTCGCAAGCAGAGCACGCCTTCGAGTCGCCTCGCTCGGCCAAGGCTAAGTCGTCCAAACAAGACGATCAACTCCAGGCGTTGCGGCAGAAACTCGACGCCAAGAATGAAGTGATCGCTGAGCTGATGGAGGAGAACATCCGCTCAAAAAAAGAAAGTGGGGAGCTCTAACCGGTCGCTGGGTTCCTCACGATACACGAGACCAGATCGTCGACTATGTCGACTACTGGAAAGACCGTGCCGAGCTGCCGGCGAGCAAGCTGCTCGCCTGGATCGGTTTGGCCGCAAACAAGTTTCACCATTGGAAAGGCCGATACGGAAGTGCCAACAATCACAACGGAAAGCTCCCACGCGATTGGTGGCTGCAGGATTGGGAACGTAAGGCAATTGTCGACTTCCACGATCGCAATCCTCTGGAAGGGTATCGTCGCCTGACGTTCATGATGCTTGATGACGACGTCGTTGCGGTGAGCCCTTCAACGGTCTACCGCGTGCTCAAAGCGGCCGGCCGACTGGACCGCAAATCGCCGAGCTCCTCTTCGAAGGGCAATGGCTTTAAACAGCCGAAAAAGCCGCATTCTCACTGGCATGTCGACATTTCGTACATCAACGTCGGCGGGACGTTTTATTACCTGATCACCGTGCTTGACGGATTCAGCCGTTACATCGTTCACGTCGATCTTCGCGAGTCGATGACGGAGGTGGATGTCGAGATCGTTTGCCAGGCGGCACTTGAGAAACATCCGGGTGTCAAACCACGAATCATTAGCGACAACGGCCCGCAGTTCATCGCCAAGGACTTCAAAGCATTCGTCCGCTTCAGTGGCATGACGCACGTGACGACCAGTCCATACTATCCGCAAAGCAACGGAAAGCTTGAGCGATTTCATGGCACGATCAAAAAGGAATGCATTCGACCGAACTGCCCTCGCAACTACGCAGAGGCGCAGCGTCAAATCTTGGAGTACGTCCGTCACTACAATGAACGTCGGCTTCACAGCGCGATCGGTTACATCACACCTGCTGATTGCCTGAGCGGCCTGGCTGATGAGATTCACGCTGAGCGTGATCGCAAGCTTGAGGAAGCACGTCTGCGACGCCGAGAAACATCCACTGAATCACTTGCAATGGCGAGTTGATGTGAGAGACTGAACCGGCTTGGTCGGAGGATAGAGCTCTGGTGAGGACCAACTCGAGCGCCGTACCAAGTCAAACGTCGAAGGGCGGCGGTATCACTTGGTGCCGCCCTCTTCCCTTCGATGTTTGCTCAATGCGAAAAACCTTCGGGCACGACGCCCAATCTTACCGGCAGGATGCCGCCCCACTGTTCAACTCACTGGAGCGCAAATTCCAATTCCCGTTGAACCAAGACAACCTCAACTTCGCCGCTCGTCGTGCATCCGATGGTTCGTCGCATTCCCGGTCATTACCTACATGACGTTGTAGGACAAGTACATAACGTTGTCAGCCCAGTAAACTCGCAACTGCTTCCCGTTCGGCGCTGATTCGGTCGCAAACGAGAGTTCCGGTTCGGTGATTCCCAGACGTTCTGAATCAAACATCAGCAGCGAATTGTCGTGCGGCAACATCGGAACCGGGTAGTCTGCGACCCAGTCTCGAAATTCCGTTTCCGACATCGAGTATGTTGCGAAGAGTCGCGCGAACGACGGGTCGTACGTCAAGCAACCGGTCTTGGGCACCCATGTGTTTTGCGATTGCTGCCAATGCACGAACAAACGTCGATGGAACAACGAGTTGCCAAGAAACACAAGTGCAATGCCGAGGAAAACCGCAATCGGGATGATCCACCCCGCGTGAAATCGTCGCCAAAAACGGATTCCGATCGCAAGAACGATCGCCACGAGGAAGGCAACCCCAGAGATACAGAAGAACGTTTTGAGATAGATGACACCGAGGTTCATTCTGTCGACGAACGTCAAGGATCACGCGGCGGCGACAAATGACCAACCACTCCAACAACCCCGACTTCGCCGCTCGTCGTGTATCCGTTGGTTACTGTCATGGGCCAAGCCGACGGTGAAAGCGTGAGCCTATCCTGCATGCAGAACGGTTGCAAACCGAAGCCAGCTGCC
>JBCCOI010000069.1:0-18785 GCA_039025515.1 Planctomycetota bacterium | reverse complement strand
TCATCAGCACTCCTTTCGGCTGAGTCGCTGGCGTCTTTGGCCAACGTAACTCCGTGAAACTCCAGCGAAACACTCGCTGATTTGACGAAGAAGATTGCAACGCAATAATTGTTCCGTTCATTCAAATGCGATTGCCCTGAGGCTCATACTCAACACGAAAAACTAAACATATTGGCGGAGCGTCATCGATCGACACGTTTCAAAGATCGACTCATCGAGCCCTCGTCCCATCACGACAAGTCGGTTTCGCGTATGCAGCGACCAAGGCTTGCAACCGGTTCGAACCGCTGCGTGATGAACGCCCTTTGCAACCGCCTCGCATTGCGTGTCGTGAAAGACAATCAGGAACTTTTGATCGTTGAGGTTCTCGCTGACCGCGTCAAAATCCTTCACCGGCTGCTCCCCGAAATGTCCGCCATCGATAAACGCGAAATCGAAGGTTCGCTGCCCCGTGATGCCACCTATATCATCAGGACTGCAACCCACGCGAAACTCGACTGAATCCTGGATGCCTAGTTTTTCCGAAGCCGCCTTCGCCCACTGCAAGCCCAGAGGCCATTGACTGCGATCTTCGGATTCAATCACATCCCGCATCGAAGCAACGTGCTTCCGAGTCGCTTCTAGGCTGTAAAGAAAGTCCTCTTGGTCTTCCTCGATGTAAGCGTCAACCGTCAACAGGTTTCCACCGTTCTCGTGCAAAGCTCTCCCGATGAAGCAACCGCTGAAACCAAAGGCCGTGGCGATCTCATACCCGCTGCTTAGCTGATTCGCCCGAATCAAATGGTAAATCAGCATCCCCTCTTCAAATGTAAGTGAATACGGAAACTTCTTCTCCGGCAGCCGGTACATCCAGTCCAACTCATCGAGCGGAAGCTGCGTCGGAAAAAGCGCAGGCTCCAACGTTTCGATTAACGGCTTCATCGATGGCAGCAATCGGTCAAGCAACTCCAGTCTGGTCGGATTCCATCGCGGCAACATGCAAAGGTTTTGTTCTTCGGCCAGCAAATGGTCGATTCCGTGCTGCTGATCGGAAAACCTCCGATCGGAGGTCGCACGTTGCGTGCTCAACTCCGTCGTCTGGATCGAAATTCGCTCTTCGATGTGCCGGCGGATTGAATCCAGTTCCGACCGCAAATCGATCCGCGCGAGCTGACTTTCGGGGGACTCGATCTGTCTCTCAAAGTCGTCGCAACGCTGCGTGATTCGGTCGATCATCTCTCGCTGCCTGAGACGACGTCGACGCGAATCGAGGTAAGTCCAAACGACACCAATCAACGCAATGATCGCGGTGGCAAATGAGATAGGTGTCAGCATTGGCAGAAATCCGTTGGGCCGCGTCTCAATGAAGCTAAACAGTGGTGTCGTTTACGGAGTCATTGGAATCCGAGCCGCTTTTAGTGGTTTTTCAGCAAACGACGCAATTGCACACCCAGGGAACGGCTCCGCAGCAGCTCCGGAAAACACTCGCAATCATATGTCGCCGACACGCTCCGCTGATTCAGGAACACGGTTACGCCGGCATCATCGAGATCCCGCCACACAAGCCGCCGCCCACGCGACCGCGGCCCGCTACCTTAGCGAGCCACCTCGTACCAGAGCGTTTTATACGCGGGAGAAATCTCGATCTCGATCCCCTTGGAGGTGCGGCTCACAGGAACCTCGGACTGCCGTTGTCCGCTTCCGTCGAGCGCGAAGACACGCAGAGATGATTCCGACGGCGAATCAGTACTCAATCGAATCGTCGCCGTGACTCCCACAACCGTTGTCGGCCCAACTCCCCAATGTGTTCCGACGCTGTTCCTTTCTTCATTCCACCCCATCTCGTGGTTCTCGCTGCTTGACGATGCCAAGAGCACCATGGATTTCGACAAAGCGATCGGCTGGTCATCCATCGAAGTCAAAATGAGAGAGGCGTAATTCGGTTGGATAGCTTCGACCGAACAACTCAGGTTCTCCGTTTCGAACTCACTTCCACCGATCGTGCCCCAACTACCTTGCGTCTTCGCCGTATCAATGTGAATCGTTCCGCTGAGCTTGGCCGGATCAAAGTTCCAGCGGATGCTTCGATCGGGGGTTGCCAAGCTTTCTTCGGGTAAAACAGCTTCCGGTTTACTTGTGACGTCTGCAGGATTGAGCGTCACCGAAAGTTGATGCTGCAACCCCAACAAGCCGCTGGCGGGCGAAGACTCAGGAGCCACGATGCGGTCCTTCAACGCGGCCAGGTCACCACGCAGGAAAACGTTTGAGAAGATAGCAGTGTTGGCCAGCTTCACCGGTTGGCCGTTAAAGCTGAAGTAGCTGGTCGTGAAATCTCGTTTCCAGTCTTCCGCCGTTTTCGACTCTGCGTCGTACTGGAAGAAGTAAACGGCGTCCCAATCTTGCAACGCGGCCAACATCGCCGCCATCGAAACACAACCGGCGGAGTAGGGGCTCGGCTCCGGATAGCACCATTCGCTCAGCGTGAACGGTTTCCCGTTATAACGCCACCCTGTCCGCGTCAGCAGCGAGTTGGCAGGCCACTTCGATCTCGCAGGATCGGATTCCATCGGTTCATTGCCAACCGTCCACCGATTCGCATCCCAATTAGAACCGGATGGAAAGAGTGGATGATGCCAATAATTATGAAGGTCGACAAAATCGTTCAGCTCAGCATTGATCGTCGGAACGTGGTAGTTCAGTTGAGATGCCACGATTGGAACTTTTACACCCAGTTCCTCACGGAGAAACGTCTTGAGTTCGGTAACCCACGCGACTTCCGTATCCGACATGAACTGCTTCATGTCGGCGTGCGATGCAACGGGAGAACCCTCTCCAGGTATAGCAACGCTCAGCGCTTCGAGCGTCTGGTCTGCGCGTAATTCTCCACTTCCGCTGCCCTCTCGAAGTGTGATCTCAGCCAACTCGATCGGAACGGTCGAATCACCAAAAGAGAACTGAATACGAACTTCACCTTCGATGGACTCCTGCGGAACGATGGTGCGAGTTACACGCTGCCAATCCGTCGTTGCTTCCAACTTTTCGTAAAGTCCCAGGTCACGCCAATCTCCGCCTGCACTTGAACTGAACTCGACATGATAGGACCTTGGTTTCTCAGCACGAATCAGATAGGAAAGCGTGAGTGCTTTTCCATTGACGGACGACAAGTGATTAAATGAGAAACTTCCTTCGTACTCTTGGTCAAAAGCTTGGCGACTGGTTAAACGAATCGCCCGTGAACTGGCCCCTTTCGGTGCTTGGACGTTGAATTCAACTTGAACGTTGTCGCTGGTTGACGAAGGAGTCCATCCGGAAGCGTCCTCATCGAATGACTTGGAATCGATCAGATAGTCGCCCGGCTCTGGTTGCCGCTCAGCCCAATTCAGACGCATCGCTGCCGTCGTTTCGTACCGATCGATCAACCACTTGTTCCAAACGAGAATGAAGGACGCCTGAAATCTCTCCGGCAAGCGACGGTAAAGGGCGTAACCTTGTCGCGTGAAGTAGTTTTCGTTCAGCATCTCCACGAGCGCGATCGATGGATCATCGACTCGGCGCATGTTGTTTCGATAGGGATTCCGGTGCGTCAAAAACTCTCGGCAATATTCCTTCAACTTCGCTTGAACATCTCGGTCGTAATACATCACCCATTTGTTGAAGCTTGACCACCAAGGGCCACCGTTTGCTACAGGAAACCCCTCTGCCTCGGTCAACGTCCGACTCACGTGCATGTTGAGATCCGAATAGATCCCGTTTTCAGCGAGCCTCGCGAGAAAGTAGTCAAGTCGATCCACCATCTCGTCGCTGAAATATCGCTCCCCGTCGTCGTCGATGCCTCCCCAGATTCCCGATAGAGCATCTTGCATGTCCATGTGGTGAAACCGCACGGAATTGATGCCCAACTTCGCCAAATGTGGCGCCAACTGATCCGCGACATCGTGCGTTGGAAAATTGGCGGGAAAGCATAAGTTCATCCCCCAGAATCGGATTCGTTTCTCATCGCAGAAAAAATGCCCGTCCTTAACCTTGATAAAGCCATGCTTGCCCGCCGGTGCATCCAGCAGTCGACGCTGATCCGTGACAGATGCTTTTGATTCCAGACCCGGGATCACAAACACGAATCGGTCCGTCTTTGTTTGCGATTCCTCGTTCGGTTCCGTTGCGTTGGCCTCATTGCCAAAAGCCGCCGAAATCAAAAAAAGACAAGCAATCACCCTGAGGATTACTGACGTATCGGACCGCGTTTTCATGGGACCGGCTGGTCGAAGCAAAGAAGAGTTCGTGGTCAATCTGCGAACACTGTAACCAGTTCGGTGCAGCACTGCACAAGAGTGTGCCACCGGAGGGAGTAAGTGCACGCCGGAAACCAGAGCCAACTAAGCTTCTTCGTCAAGTTCACGCTTGGAGAACAAGTCGCCCGAGAGATACCACAGTGGCGGCAAGAGGATTGCAATTGAGAATGCCATCGACCATGAGAGTGATGAGATGCTCGCTCCAGTCCACCATGCAACGGGTGCGGCAATGACGAAAGCAACCAATGCGATTGTGGCGAAGACAACGCCCATCAAAAACATAAAAATAAACGACCGAACCATCAGAAAGATATCCGGCGCGGAGCCCGTCACTGGAGCGTACTTGGTCGCCGCACTCACAAAGTTCATCGACGTTGCGAAGGCGAGATCGATTGACACAAAGGCAAACAGAATCGCCACGCTTGGAGCCAAAGCTAGCGATGACGCAATGGCCGCAACCGAGAACGCCATCAATCGCAGAACAATGAGAAACACCCCCAGACCTGCGATCATTCCGATACCCAACGGAAAGGGACCGATCGGTAACTGCTGGTACATCGTCAATTGACGGCTGTGGCTCGCGAATCCGAGTCGTGCGCTAATGAGCAAAATAAAGCCAATGTAAGAAACCAATCCCATCACTGCCGGTATTACAAAGCGTCGCTGACCCTCCGGAAGTAGGTTTGGTGCGGCAGAGGTGATTGCCGCCAGCACGATGACACCAATCACAGAAAGGACGAACACTCCGACCAAGACTTTCGAAAACCTACGATAAGTCATCATCAGTTGACTCCATGCGACGACGCCCGCCCCCGACAATCTGGGAAGCATCGGGAGTCGCCACCGCACTCGAGTCGGCTTCTCGTCTGCTTTTGAAAACTGCCCCTGACTCCAATTGCTAAGTCGCTTCGTTCGTCGCGCGACGCCTTCGACCGCGAGTTCCGCAAATCCGCTATTCAACCGATAACAGACCGCAATCGCCGCAGCACACATTGCCGTTGCAATGCCGACATTGAAAATGGCGGACACCAAATCCGTCGGCTGAAGAAGCAAAACGAATGGTCGAAACGGGAGGCTAGCAATGCCCGCGAGTTGGCTCTGCGAGAATGCGGCGTCAATCGCATCCGGAGAAGACGACTGAATCGCCTGTGACCAACGCCAACCGAATTCGCCGATCACAACCGCTAAAAGAAGCAAACACCCCACGCGAAGAACATCATTCCACCATGGAGTGAGTTGGGGCGTGAGAAGAGTTCGTATCAATGCAATCGCTAGCACAAAGACGAATGAAAGGACAATTCCAAAGAACGTTGTAACAAGATTACTCTCGGTCGGCATGAAGACCCAAACAAGAAGACTGACCCACGCAAAGTTGATCGCCAAGTTCATCAACCGATAGGTCAACATTTGTGACGAACTAAACGGACCGGCGAGTACGAATTGAAGCTCTGCCGGACGGAGGTCGAGTAACCCGCGTCCCAGATCCATGGCGACAATCAAAACGGTCGCACAAAAGAGTAGAGAATCAATGCGGGGAATCATCGTCGTAAACAGGTAGGCCGCAGGATTCGCTTGTCCGCTAAGACGCATGAAAAGCGTCGGCCCGAATGCCATCAGGAAAAAGAAAACGACGGCGATCGCCAATGCCGCGCCGCCGGGAGACTTCACCTTCGCCCACGCGTTGCGGATCGCTGCATAAGTCAGCAGCCGAATCAATCTTCGCAGCGCCCGACTAGGCATCCTGCTCTCCAGACGATTCTTCTACTTTCGACTCGTACGGCGATTGCGATTCGCCAGTAGAACGATCGTTCCCCGCACCTGCCATTAAGTCACCGTTTGTGAGTCTAAAGAACACTTCTTCCAACGACTGCTCTGAACCTCCAAACTCGGTACGTGCCTCTTCCATTGATCCGCAATAGAGAACGGAACCTTTCCGCATCAGAACCAGGTGGTCGCAGAGATCTTCGACCAACGAAAGCAGGTGAGAACTGACAAGAATCGTCGCGCCTCGGTCCCCCTGCTCGCGAATCGTGTCCTTGAGTGTCCGAATACTTGGCGGATCAAGACCCGTCATCGGTTCGTCGAGAAGCAAGACGTCGGGGCTGCGAAGATAGGCGCAAACGATCGCAACCTTCTGTCGCATGCCTCGTGAAAGCCCACTCGCCAAAACGTGCTTTTTTTCAACCAGATCAAAGCGTTCGCAAAGTCCGTCGGCGATGGCCTCCCAGTTTTCGATTGAATAAGTCGTCGCAACGAAATCCAAGTGTTCCCAAACGGTCAGTGAAAGGAACAGCGGTGGGTCATCGGGAACGTAGGCGGTTCGCCATTTGACTGAAATCGGGTCCGCGACAATCGACGCCCCGGCCACGCTCAAGTCACCGCGCGACGGACGCAAAATCCCGCAAAGTGTTCGCATGGTTGTCGTTTTTCCCGCGCCGTTCTGACCGACTAGCGCAGCGACAGCTCCCTTGGGAACCGAAAAAGAAACCCCCGAGACGGCGACAAACTCGCCGTAACGCTTTTCAAATTCATGAACAGTGATCACTAAATGAATCCCGACGGTGCGATAACGGTTCGACGCCAAAAATAAATTAAACGCCAAACAAATGCATCAGTCGAGTCAACGATCGACTTGGTCATCCAGGAGTTTTCGGCAATCCTCCAATGCCGATTCCCATTCGCCGCTTCTTGCGTCGGAAAGAACCAACTCGAGCGCGGCGACCTGCTGAGACTCAGGCTCCATGTCAGAAAGCCTCTCTTCGATTTGATCCAAGCCGGCTTCATTGCGTTGATTACAAACCTTGTAGAGCGCCATCGCAACTTGGTACCCGTCTTCATCCATTACCACTGGGGACGGTCGCATCAACCAGATCGACGCAACCGCCAGAAGGAAGACGATCAATGAGATCCAAATCCAGAGCTTTGCACCGCTGTTCTGATTCTGATTCATTTGGGCGAAGGCTCGTTAGAGTTGATCCCATTCAACGTGCTCGTGCTCGCGAATGCTGGAGAGCTCTGCCCATAGGATCAAATCGACAAAGTTGGTGATGAAATGAACCGATCCATCTCCCATGCAAACGTAGCCCCCACCGGGATGCTGCGAGAACATCTGGCCAACGTGGTAGGTAGGAAAGTTGATCGGATGGATAATGGGAGACCCGGTGATATCCAGTTCTCCTCCCGACGGCCCGGCGTGGACAAGGACGAGTGTCGCTGCTGCATCGGGTCCGTTCTCTGGTGAACTGAATTCCGGGTGGGTGAATGCACTCGGGATCACACCCGCCCAGGTCTTTTCACTGAGTGCCGAACTATGTTCGCCAAAGAAGATGGACGTCGTCGTTCCATCGAGAACATCTCTGAAACGCGTTCGCGAATTGCGATAGAACGGTCCGTCCGCCACGCGGCTCGCATCACCATCAACCCGCACAACTCGGGTTTGTCCCGTGTAGATGTTCGAGAAAATCTCACCGGTCGACGCCGATCCGCACTCACCCCAACAACTTTCTTGCCCATGACTAGCTACGTAATGGCTACGACCCAATTCGATGGATTCTCCATTGATCAGTAGTGGCAAACCGGCTTCGTCGCGGACCGTGAAAGCGTCGTCACCGCCGGTTGTGCTTGGGCAAAGCATCATCGGAACCTTACGAGAAATGAACTCGCGATTTCGCGGCGACCACATGGGCTGGTCGAAGGCAACATTTCCAAAAATCGCTGTGCCTTCCGCGAATGGCAATAGCGCGGCGCCCCATCCCCAGCCGGGACCGGCATCCCAAGTTACCGGGTCCATCAAAACATTTGCCGGAGCATTCCCGGTGGATGTTCTGTACGAAACATATCCGGGCGGAAACTGGCGAAACGCGGAGTGATAATTCTGCGTCGCTAGCCCGATCTGACGAAGATTATTGCTGCAGCTCATCCGTCGCGCTGCTTCGCGTGATGCTTGGACGGCCGGCAGCAGTAGTCCGACAAGAATGCCGATGATGGCGATCACCACGAGTAGTTCAATTAACGTGAAGGCGGCTCGCCCGCGAATCCGAGTCGGCATAATTAGCCTCGGCTAACTTTGTGGCTGAAACAATAGCGGCGGTCGAGAGTGTGAAAGCCGCAAAAGTTAGCTTTGGCTAACTTTCCGGGCAAATGGTAGAACTCACGGTGCACTCTTTCAAGGGGTGTTCGATTTTTGCGGCGAATCTCCACCCTATCGGTACGCGAAGTCAGCTTCCAACGACGTAGATCAAGATGACCGCGAAATGGCAAGTTGCCGCGGACATCACGATCAAATGCCAAAGTGCATGAAGGAAGGGTCTGCGATGATCATTGATGAGCACCATCACACCGAGACTGTAGAGCACGCCTCCACCCAGCATGCCCCAACCGAGTCCCGACGGCACCGATGAAATGAGCGGGATGGACGGCAACCAGCCGAGAAGCAGATACCCGAGCGTCGTGATGTTGTTGACACGGTGCCGAAAAAGCAGCTTCGTGAAGATTCCTGATGCTGCGGCGATCCAAATGGCCACCAGCAGCCAAGACCTAAGCGTTTCCGGGGCGAAACGATAAATGATTGGCGTATACGTCCCCGAGATCATCGCGTAAATCGAGGCTTGATCGAGGGCACGAAGTCGATCAAGGAGTGGTTGCTTCAGAAAAGAATGCGAAAGTGTCGAGGAGCCGAAAGTGGCTGCGACGGAGATCACATAAACAACGCACGAGACCGCTAAACCCTTGTCACGGCTCATGGCGCCGGTCACCAGATACCAGCCGAGAAGAAAGGTCAGGACTGTCGCCAACCCATGTGTTGCGGCATTCGCCCACTCCTCGCCGTGGCGTACCGGAGCACCCTCCGCACTTTCCATCGATGCGTCTGACCGTTCTTCCGTCACACCCGGGTCCCGTATCAAGCCGCACTTGACGGAGGTCTAGACGCTGGTCGCCTTCAAAATGGTGAAGAACGAAAATGGATTGGGTTTGTATCGCTTTTCGATTCGGATCGGCAGTTCATGAAGCACTTTGTCGAACTCGAGATCGGTGCGCCATCCGAGTCGCTTGGTGACGTTTCCTGCTGAATCAACGACCTTCGCGATCAGGGGATTCTCGCTGCGAAAGTGGTTGATGACCAGGATGGTCCCCCCCGGACGACAAACCCTCGCAATTTCGCCCATCATCTTTCTTGGGTTCGACACGACGCTGACGGTGTGGAATGAAGTCACGACGTCAAACGAGTCATCTTCGAATTCAAGTGATTCCGCGTTCATCGGGAGCACCGAAATGTGCGACCAGTCATTGCGTTCGATCAGGGCAGCCGATTCGGCAAGCATGGACTCGGAGAGGTCAATGCCCGTCAACTTGATATGTTCGGGATAAGAACGGAGCGATAAACCGGTCCCGACACCGACCTCCAGCACCTCCGAACCACTAGGAAACTCCAACGCCCCGACGGCCGTTCGAATGTTCTTCCCGGCGACCGCCGGCCACAACGCCTGATAGGCTGGCACCAAATTGTGGTAGAGCTTCGCCGCGTGTGGCACCTTCCCACGCACGTCATCGGGCTTCCGGCCGTTGCTTGACGCGGAATCGGATTCAGTCACGGTGCTCATTCAGTGTTCGCCTCGTCGAGTTGCCCATCGCGGCTTCGTTATTCGACGTCACTCGTCAAATCTTCACCGTAAGGATTGCAAAATTTGGAGAGCCGTCAATTCCATCCGTGTGAGTGCCTGCGATCGAAAACCCATCGTTGGCAAGAGTTTACAACAGGATCGACCCCGCAATTGGGCGATTGAAACCGTCAGAAATTACAACACGCTTACAAAAACGGTACCGCAAACCCGTGGGTTTACGGTTCGAGAGTCTTTCGTGCTTTCGCAGAGTGTTTGAGGGTGCCGTTGCCGTGGCATCCACGGTTTGATATCGTTCCCGGATTCGCGACTGCGCAGTGCAGTCCGTCAGCTCGTCATCCGGGTCAAGGCCGGAACACGAGTTGGTTTCGATTTCTTTCCTCTAACCAGCGAACCGCCGCATCTAATCATCCTCCTGCCAACTCTTGGATGCCAGCGGCCAGAAGCGTTCGCCGTTGCATTGGATTTTCTCCAGCCGCTGTGACCGATTTTGTCGCAGATTGAATAGATCCATTCAAGCAAAAGGGCAGCGAAGCGACCGACGGCCGGTGTCGCAATCCCTCCGGAACAAATTTTATGGTTAACCGCAATCTCATCCGCTCCCTCGAAGACGACGACATGCTCAACGATCTGGCGACGATCGCGCCAGAAGAGGAGACGGAAGATTGGCTGCTCGAATTTTTGCAGCATGCAGAGCAGCAGGATTACAGCCAGGGCCAAATCGTTGACGGCAAGATCGTCGAAATCAACGATGAATGGGCACTGATCGATGTCGGCTTCAAAAGCGAAGGCACGGTCAACTTGAATGAGTGGCGGCCCGACGAGCCGAAGCCACAGGTTGGTGACACCGTGCAGGTCCTCATCGAGGAGATGGAGGACAACTACGGGGCCGCCGATGACCCCTACGGCATGATCTCGCTTAGCAAAGACAAAGCTGAGAAGATCAACAAGTGGAAGGGCATCATCGAGACGATGGGCGAAGGCCAAGTCGTCACCGGTACCGTCATTCGCAAAATCAAGGGCGGCTTGCTCGTCGACATTGGCGTCGATGTGTTCCTCCCCGGCAGCCAAGTCGATATTCGCCGGCCGGGCGACATCGGCGACTTCATCGGCCGTGTGATCCAGGCCGAAGTTCTCAAGATTGATGACGTCCGTCAAAACATCGTGATCAGCCGCCGGTCGCTGATCGAGAATCAGCGTGAAGAAGATCGCGCCTACCTCATGCAGGAGCTGGAAGTCGGCCAGATCCGAAAGGGGATCGTCAAAAACATCGCCGACTTCGGTGCCTTCGTCGACCTCGGCGGCATCGATGGCCTGCTTCACATCACCGATATGGCTTGGGAGCGAATTTCGCACCCGACCGAAATGGTTTCGATCGACCAAGAAATCGAAGTCAAGGTGCTGCACATCGACCGAGAGAAGCAAAAGATCGCTCTCGGATTGAAGCAAAAGGACCGCAACCCTTGGGAAAACATCGAGCAAAAATACCCGGTCGACTCGAATCACATGGGCGAAGTCGTCAACGTGATGAGCTACGGTGCATTTGTGAAGCTCGAGCCTGGAATCGAAGGTCTCGTCCACATCAGCGAAATGAGCTGGACCAAGCGGGTCAACCACCCCAGCGAATTGGTCAACATCGGCGACAAAATCGAAGTCAAGATTCTTGGTGTCGATCCGGAAGGCCAACAGCTTTCGCTCGGTATGAAGCAGACCCAAAAGAACCCCTGGGACGATGTACTGGAGCGTTATCCTGAGGGAACGGACGTCACGGGTAAGGTTCGTAACTTGACCAACTATGGTGCCTTCATCGAGCTCGAAGAGGGAATCGACGGTCTACTTCATGTCAGCGACATGTCCTGGACTCGCAAGATCGGCCACCCGAGCGAAATGCTGGAGAAGGGCCAAGAACTTCAATGCCGTGTGCTGAGCGTCGACGAACAACGTCGTCGAATCGCACTCGGGCTCAAGCAACTCGATAACGACCCCTGGGACGGTGACATTCCGGACAAGTACCAGCCGGGTCAGCTCGTTAAAGGCACGGTCACCAAGATTACAAACTTCGGAGTCTTCATCGGCTTGGAAGATGGACTCGAGGGGCTGTTGCACATCAGCGAACTCGCGGAGCACAAAGTCGAGAATCCCGAAGAGGTCGTGAAGGTCAACCAAGAGATTGAGGTCAAGGTACTTCGTGTTGATACTGACGAACGAAAGATCGGCCTCTCGCTCAAACGTGTCGACTGGGGCGAAGAACAAGAGCGTGCGGCCGCCGAAGCCGAAGCAGCGGAAGCGGGCGAGATGCCTCAACAGGATGGCGACCTAAAGGGCGGCCTTGGAAGCGGCGAAGGACCACTCTTCCCGACCGGCGGTTAATCTTCCGGAATCGTCAATTCGATTTTCACAATCCGGATCCACGCTTCCACGTGGATCCGGTTTTTTTATGGGTGCAAGACGCCGCTTTACTCTTCTTCCGACTCCTTCAATTTCAACACCGACTCGCGAGCTCGCTGCAGAAACCTCTGTTTCGGTTCACCTGCTTCTAAAAAGATGGGTGCACCAATGGTGATGCAACTGAGCAGGGGCACTGGAAGTACTTCTCCACGGGGCAGAATTCGATTGACATTGTCGATGTAGACGGGAACAAGCTCTAGATCCGGCCTCTTCTTTCCCATGTAGAACAGCCCACTCTTGAACTCTCCCATTTCACCGGTCGTGCTTCGACTTCCTTCCGGAAAGACGATCAATGAATAGACGTCGCCGATTTCCTCCAACATGATGTCGATCGGACTTCGATGCACCTTGATCTGTTTTCGGTCGATCAAGAGCGCATTGAAACTCTTCGCCATGTGCGGCTTCACCCACCCTTTGCTCCAATAGTCTTTGGCCGCGACGGGACGCGTCACGGCCCGGATATCCCTCGGGAGCGCGGACCAAAGCACGACGGCATCTAGATGGCTGGTGTGGTTGGCGAAGTAAATTCGTTGGCAAGTGTCCGGCTGGCAATCCATCCAACGAACGGTGAACCCGCTAAAGAGCTTGGCGAGAAGGACGATCACGTGGCTGGTCAATGTCATGGCAGAATTCTAATTCTGCGAACCAAATTCGTCACCATGCCCCAACAACGGCAGGCGATCAGTGCTCATTGCCCGTGATTAACTTTGCGGGCAAGTGACTGACCGAATTGAAGTAGTCGAGTTGCCAATCGCCGCCGGAGTAATTGAGCCGTGTCACCGAGGTGTTTCGAGTGTTACCCAGCAACTGAACGTTGATGTTTGTGCCGAGCAAGTGATCCAGCATCAAACGCTTCAAGTCCGCATGAATCAGTAAGACGACGACGGAATTGTCATCAAGTTCGGAAACCAACCGTTCACAGACTTCCCTTGTCCGGCGAATGGCCTGATCATCGGTTTCTTGCTCAGTGTTTTCGTGCCAACCCTCTTCGCGAATCGTCTCATCCAGTCGGCAACGGGACTCATGCGGTGACAACTGACGCAGAATGCCGGATCGACCAAGCCCCGGTCGTCCGCTGATCTCTCCGGGCTTGTAGCCGCGAAAGCAACCTCCTCGCTCGTAGACGTTGTGCCAGATCCGAAGGTCCCATCTGACGCGTTCAAGCACGGCCTTCGCGGTCTGCAGCGTACGAAGAAACGGACTGGTGATGAAAACGTCGGCCGATAACGTTTCCAGCCACGCCGCGAGATGATCCGCCTGAAGCCCGCCCACGGCGGTGATCGGAGGATCTTCCACGCGGCGATACGTCGGTAGTGCATTGTTTCCGCTCTCTGCGTGACGAATCAGGTAGAGTTCCATCACTCAGCTTCCGACTCCGGTTTCGATCTCCGCAGAATCCCCATCGCGATATCCAGTGCAATCCACTGCCCGACCGAGAGCACAACCGGAACGACAAACAAAGCGAATTGGAGCATCCCCTTGTGATCTTCATCGGCTGCAAAAGGACGCAAGGCAACCAACGTCAACGTGCCGTTAATCAACAGCATCGCTGAAGTCACCAGGGCAGATAGAAACGCTGCTCCAATACCGGCAACCAGCGCGAATCGACCCGGGTCCGGCTTGCTCGATTGATTCATCTCGACAAAGAGACCTTCTGACCCTCCGCTCATGGGTGGCCCATTTGTTAGGGGTTCACCATCGTGATCGTCTTTCGACGCTTCACAGGGTACCAACGTTCGATTGCGGAAGCCATTCGCGAAACCACTTCCGGATGCTGCGTCGCCAGATTTGTTTGTTCGTCCGGGTCCGTGAATAAGTCGAACAGTTGCGGGCCGCGTTCGTTACGGGGATGCGTTGACTTGTATCGATTGACCTCTCCATCGTAGGTCAGCAGTAACTTCCAGCGCCCAGAGATGCACCATCGATACAGAAGTGATGCTTCGGGATCATCCACGTCAGCGATGTCATGCGCGAAGCCCTCGCCAAAGATCATCTCCCGATCGATCGGCTTGCCCGACTTGAGTTCCGCTAACAGATTTCGACCCGGCAAGTCTGGCTCGATTTCGCATCCTGCGGCCGATAGCATCGTCGGATAGATGTCCAGGCTGGTGGCGAGGTCGTCTCGTAGACCAGCTTTGATCTTTCCAGGCATCCAGTAGAAAATCGGCGTTCGGATTCCACCCTCATAAGGCGTCTGTTTGCTTCGTGCAGCGTAGCGAGGTCCATCGGGATCCTGAATCCACCCGTTGTCCGTCAAGTAAACAACCAGCGTATTTTCGGTGAGGCCGCGATCCTTGAGCGAAGCCATCAATTGCCCGCAGGTTTCATCGAACCACTCGCACATCGCGTAGTACTTTGCGATCGTCTTTGGCCGCCCCTTTTTGTACTTGTCAAAGAGTCTCTGAGGAGGTGTGTGAGGTGTATGCGGCAAGAACGGTGCGTACCAGAGAAAGAATGGTTTCCCTTCTTTGGTCGCGAGATCCAAAAAGTCATCGATCGGCTTGATTCCCTTTCGACCGATCGTAAGCCCATCGTCACCGTGCCGACCACCGCGCTCCGGAAATCCCCGAGTCATTCCGTGCGTAAATCCCGCGTTTCGATAACTGCCTTCCCAGAGCTTCCCACTTTGATGGCTCAAGTAACCTTGCCCTGAGAGCCGTTTCGGCAGTGATTCGAACCGATCAAGAAACGAAATCAGCTTTGCACATCTTTGTTTGTAAAGTTCAGATCCACGATCGGCGTATTTGGGTGATGGATCATTCCCGGTGATACCGTGCGTCGACGCGTATTGGCCGGTCAGCAATGTAGCGAGCGACGGGCGGCAAAGAGCAGTCGGCACATACCCCCGAGTGAAGACGGCTGCTTCCGACGCGAGCTGATCCAGATTCGGAGTCTGGATCGCCGGATGCCCCATAAATCCATAGTCTTTCCACGCCATGTCGTCGCTGAGCAACAACACGATATTGGGTGGCGCTGATTTCGATTGACCAAGAGCCTCACCCGGGAACGTTGCCACCGCAAAGGCGAAGAACACCAGACAAACGAGCTGAATCGGAGATGGCAACGAAGGGAAATTCACAGGTCGACCAAGCATACGGGGAAAACAAGTTTTCTTCGGGGGCACGTAGCCGCAGCAGACGACCGTCACTCACGGCCCATCGAGTATACGCCTACCGCTCAGCAACAGTCTAACCGGACGAAGCCACTTTACACCCAAACTCAACCCGACGCGTAAGCGAGTGATTGAGTTGCGGAAATCGCCTCGCTTACGCTTCTGGTTAGGATTTTGCGGCACTCTCGACGAAAGTATCGCTGTCCAGCTGAGCAAACGTCGCCGCAAAAAGGGCCCGGTTGGCAAAGAACTGGCTCAATGAGCTCTCAAAGCGAAAACTTCAAATCGTCGATCATCGCCACGCCGCAGGAGTAGCTGCCCATTGTACGCGTATGGCTGAGACCAAAGTTTGGGTTCGATTTGCTTGGCGGATTAAGTGCATCCATCAAGGAGCTGTTATAGCCCTTGTGAACTAGCCGATTCGCCGTCGGCCATGCCGCATAAGCGATAAAGCGTCCGAGCGTCGACCGAACGTCCTATGTTACGCACCGAACCGTCCGCTAACGCAAACTGCACTCCACCGGGGTGCCGCGAGGCAAACCCGGCAGGGTAGGCTTCGAAAGAATCGCCCAGCAATTCAAGCAATGGCCTCCGTGCGGATTGCGTTTGCATCCAGGGTAGATCACTACGCCCCCGAGCAAGCATGGCAAACAACCAAGGACTTGTTCGGACTCGATGGTTCCGTGCGATCCAACCCAAGCTTTCGCCAACCGCGATTGTGTGACTCAAGCCATCAGCGACCGATGCCAATCGCGTCGCTTTTCTCGACTGAAAGATCCCTTGAAATCGCCGCACCTCTGGATTGGGGTTCACCGATCCCGTTCCCGCCCCCGAGCAACCGACGAAATTGGTTCCTGCCGCTCTTCCCTGCCAGTCAAAGGGGAGGAAACGGGCTTCGCTAAATTCGGGCATGTAGATCGGTTGCGATCCAAGAAGATGGTCCGTTACCGCCTCACCGCGCATGTTGTCTGACGGGCAGAGCAATACCTCCAGGTGCATCGCCATAATCGCTTGAACCTCAAGATCGTCAATCAGTCGTGGCGGCGCCATCGGGTACCGACCACGGTAGTCCTTGTACGTTAAATGGGATTGGTAACAGATTTCGGGCAAACGCTGACTCAGATTTCGTTGCTCCAGATATGGCAGCAATTCGACGACCCAAGATGTGTTTTGGTAATCGTGAATAAAATAGTTTCTGTGCGAACCATCGAGGGCATTAGGGATGTCGGCGCGAGTCATTATCAACTTTCGATCCGTTCCCAATGTCCCAACTGGAAACTCATCTTGATTCACGACATGCAAATGCAATCCGATCCCGATTTGTCGCAAACGGTTCGCGCATTGCGTCCTTCGCATCGCCTCCCTCGCATCCTGGATTGCCGGTAAAACCAACGCCACCAGAATTCCCGCGATGGAAATCACGCAGACGAGTTCAACCACCGAAAATCCAGAAGATCTGATCTTACGCGTACTCATCGGTTGAACCGCGGTTCTAGGAGGCAACAAGTTCGGAAGGCCTCGTTCGGCGACGCTGCCAAACGCATTGAAAGCCAAAGAAGCCATAAACCAGTGTAAGACATGCAACCGCTGCGACATGCGCCCAGGAAACTATCGGTGAATAAACGCCCAAGCATCCACATTCCACGCTACGTTCATTCAACAAAACAATGCTGATTGCGACTGCAAAACAACCTAGCAAGGCTGCGGCTAAAAAACCCGTCGCCTCGGATGCCTGATCGAGCAAGAACGACGCGCCTAACCACAATTCAAGCATCGCTAATGGCATCGCAATCTTCGCAGCGACGTCTTCACCGAGGAATCCATATTGGTAAATCTGCCAAGCAAATTGACTCAAGTCGACGATGTGCAAGAGACCGGGTACCAAAAAAACACCACCAAGGATTGCTCTTCGAAGTGCTTGCATGTCACCCGTTCTCTTTCGCATGTGCTTCAATCTGATAGCGGTGATAGCCGCCGCTAAGAATCTCACTACCATATCCCAAACAACGCAAGCGTCGATGCATGATCGACGCCCACGGGCAGAGGGCACTCTGGCAAAACAGAATAATCCGAGGCGATGGTTCTTCGCCTTCGTTTGAAAACAATCGTTCCAATCGAGCACGCCAAAGGGTAAAAGATGCATCGATTGGAATATTGATGGACCCGGGAATCGTGCCCTGAGCGAATGCGCCCGGTCGTCGGCAGTCAACCAGCAACGCATTTTCGGTAGGAATTTCCCGGATAAAGTGATCTTCTTCCACGCCCGCCTGAGATCCGATTGAACGCGTCGACTCCGACAGACAAGCCCGTAACTTCAGGCTGTTTGCGAGAGTTGCGTCCCAAAAGAGCCACATCACGCTAAAGCAAGCGAGAGCAAATCCGGCGATAACAAGTAGACGAATGCGCCGCTGCAACCCTTGGAAATATTCCGAACGATATCCGAGCACGAACCCCATTGACGCAAGCAACCATGCAGCCCGACGCGACACAAAACGGAACGTGAGCAACAATCGCAGTCGGTTCATGTCGCGTGTATCCTTTGCCACAAGAACCGCAGTTCCGCGCCAATACAAATCCATGGCACCGGGGCTGATCGAATACATCCCCGCCGCACTGTCAAATATCTGAAGCTCTCCATCGACGTAGCCCAGCAGTGTGACCCAGTGCCCGGCTGACGACTCTTCGTCGGGCGTAAGAAGCATCAATATTGGCCGATCTGAGACCACCAGATCTGCGGCGCGGTAACCTGAAACTGCATGCCCCGCCAAACCGAACGTTCGTAAAGCCCGATTCAAATCATCAACTGTGCTACCATCGGGACTCGAGCGAAACCGCCGTGCTTCAAACAGTTCATCGAGTGGTATCGGTCGCTCCAGTGCACTGGCGGCCGCATAAAGCGCGTGCAAACCACAGTAAGTACCCGGAGCGCTGCTTAAGTTTCGGACGGCATAAACACGAGGGGCAATCATCTTGCTGTCCGCTCGGCAACGATCAATCGTACATAGCAGGCCCACGACCGCCACCGTTGAGCATTGTAGAAACCGAATTTTAAGTTGTATTAGTGATGAGTTTAGCATGGCGCTTCGTGGCCGGATGGGTCTTCTGAAGAAATTCATTTGCTACGAACCATGACAGTCACTCTTGCTTGCCGAGTGACCGTGGGGAAAGTCAGTTCCTGGCTGCGATGGGGATGAATGACTAGTGGTGGAACGCGGAAATAACCTTGATTGTATCGGAAGACAAAATGGTAACCCGAAGCGTCAGCGAGGCGACAATTCACGCAATTCCCTCGCTGACGCGTCGGGTTACGAAGTAAAGGTCAACTACGAGTTCCACCAC
>JBCCOI010000068.1:0-18842 GCA_039025515.1 Planctomycetota bacterium | reverse complement strand
CGCTCCCTGCTCTCCCGTCCAACTCACCGACAAAGGCTATGACTACTGGGCGCTCGGGCACATTCACACCCGCAACAACCACGCCATCGAAGGCGGACCGCCGATCGTTTTTAGCGGAAACATCCAGGGCCGACACATCGGCGAACTGGGTGCCAAAGGTTGTGTGCTGATCGAAATCGACTCGCGACAGCAATGTCGCTTTGATTTCCATCCCGTTGATGTCTTGCGATTCGTGCTTTGCGAATTGGACGTCTCCGAACTCAAACATGTCGATGAAGTCCTGGATGCCTTTCAGCTTTGGCTCACCGAGTCAATCGAACGGGCGGACGGACGGTTACTTGTGGTTCGCGTCCGGCTTTCCGGCATCACGTCGATCCACCAATCATTGCACCGCCAAGCCGATTCGCTTCGAGCCGACTTGCAAGCGATCACGATCTCGACGGCCGGTGAACAAGCCTGGTTCGAAGAGGTTCGACTATCGACAAGCGCCGGCCTGATTGACGCGAGAGCGGATGGCTCGACCGATGACGATTTTTTCGCAGACGACGCGAGTCCATTGGCGAGTATCGAGCACGTTTTACATCAATGGCAGAGCGGCGTTTTGAGTCATGAACTGATCGAGAAGGAACTTTCAGGACTTGCCAAGAAGCTGCCACGCGAGCTCAAGTCATCCGAAACGACAACGACGCTCAGTTTCAACGATCCGGTTTGGATTCGTGAGCTCGTTGAATCTTCGGCCGCGGAAGTCTTGGGTCGTTTGCAAGGAGACGATCAATGATCTTCGAACGTCTGCATCTAAAAGCGTTCGGTGGGTTTACGAATCGTGTTCTCGACTTTACGTCTGATGGTGCCACTCCTCTTCATTTGGTTTATGGGCCGAACGAGTCGGGTAAGTCCACTTGCCTTCGTGCGATCGAGTCGTTCCTGTTCGGCATGCCCCGTGTTCTCTCCGACGACTACGTGCATCCCTACCGAAAACTGCGGGTCGGCGCGACGTTGAAAAGTTCGAACGGTGAGTCCTTATCTTTCATACGTCGCAAGAGTGAAAAGAACAGCCTGTTCCATGACGACGACGAGACTCCCGCAAACGAATCTCGTCTCTCGGATGAACTCGGCGAGATGACGCGGAATGAGTTTCGAGCGCGTTTCGGCCTTTCCTACGAACAGTTAGTTGAAGGTGGCAAAGCGGTGCTTGAAAGCCGTGGCGACTTGGGTGAGATCCTGTTTGCCGCCGGAGCGGGCATCGCTCAGCTTCAATCGATCGCAGAGTCACTCGATGGAGAGTCCCGTGCTCTCTTTCTCGAACGAGGAAAAAAGAGCACTCTCAACGCGGCGATTCGTGAACTCGATGACAAGCGAAAGCGACTTCGTTCGCTGCAACTGCCGCCGTCCGAATACGAATCACGACGCGAAGCGGTTGCCGATGCTCGCGCGAAGAGTGAAACACTGAACGAATCGATGCGTGAGCTTGGTTCGAGACTCGGCTTGCTTCAGAAATATCGTGAAGCTCTCGAGATCATTCCTGTGTTCAATGAGCTGACGACGAAACTTGAGTCACTCGGGTCAGTCCCGGCACTGGATGAAGACTTTTCCGCGCGGCGACGTGAAGCTTCCGCTCGTCGGTCCGCGTCACAGTCTCATTGCAGACAACATCGCCAAAGCATCGATGAATTAGAGTCGTCACTCGCGGCAACGGAATCGAATGAGGCGATCCTGACGCAAGAGGCTCAGATTATCGATCTGTTCCAACAGATTGCGACGCGTGAATCCGCCCGCCGTGATCAAGCTGGCCTTCGTCGCGTCCGCAACAACCACAATCGTCATTTGCGCGACCAACTACGCGAACTGGGGCTGTCGGTCAAAGACGAAGCGCCCACCGCGGAAATCGATGACATGATCCTCGATTTGCGTTTGAGCGAAGGCGATCAAGTTCGAATCAACGAGCTGGCCAGCGAATACGCGCGAGTTCGCCAACAACTGGACGACTCTAACGAAGCCGTTGACGTTCTTCGAAAGCAATTATCCGAGCTTGATGATGAGTTGGAGCGGCAACCGGCTGCTCCGGACTCCGAATCGATCGACACCGTGTTGAAAGAGATCGGTTCACCCGAATCGTGGATCAAGTCTCTCGCTCAATCGCAGTCGGAATGCGAATCAGTTGAATTCGAGTGCCAACGCATCCTGCAGAATCTCCGCCTGAGCGGCATGGATCTGGAGTCTGTTGTAACCATGGCCGTTCCGGCGGACACCAAGTTGGATCATGCCGAAGAAGAATTGAACAATCTCAATCGCGAACAACAGACCCTCAAAAACCGGAGCGAGAAGGCCAGCCAAGCGCTCGCCGCATCGCAAGCCGAACTGCGTTCGCAAAGTGGGCAACTCGAATTACCGACCGAAGCCGACTTGCGGACTATCCGGCAGCAACGCGATCAAGCTTGGCTCGCGATCGAATCGTCGGATGAAAAAATCGATGCGCCGACAGCGTCTGATTATCGTGAACTTGTTCGAGTCGCCGACGATACCGTCGATAAAATTCGAGATCATCATTCCACGATCGCGCGGCGAGACGCCATCGCAAGTGCAATTTCGGATCAAGAGCTAGAACTTGCGGCTTCTGGTAGAGAACTCGCATTCGTCGAACAAAACATTGAACAATTCCATTCCAAGTGGATCGAGCTACTTGATTCTTTTGGCATCCCGAACGAAGACATTCGATCTATCAGATTGTGGCTGCAGAATCACCGCAGGCTTGCGGATCGATACGAATCTCTACGCGAAGCTCGACGCCGCGTCGATGAGTCGCAGTCCAGCATCCATCGCGGATGCGTTCGGCTCTCCAGTGTGATCCGACTTGCAGCAAGTCATCACCCCATCGGTGTTTCGGCAGGGTCATGGCAAGAAGACCCTGACGGTAGCCGATCACTCAACGAACTCCATGACCTCGCCATTTCGATACGAAATGAACTCTCGGAATCCGCACGTCTACGAGAGATGACCGTTTCCAAACGAGCAGATTTACTGGCCGCGATACCCAAGGCCGAAGCCACCGCGGAAACTCGTCGGCAACAGTGGTCGCGATGGCAACAAGAATGGTTCGAGACAATTAAGGGCGTCGCCTTGCAAGAGGAAACGAGCCCAACGGTGATTCACGAGAGGCTCAAGAGAGTCACTCAGATGATTCACGAACAAAGAGAACGAAACATCGTCCAGACGCGGATCGAATCGATCGACCGAGACCAAGAAAAGTTCCAGCAACGTGTCCGATCCGTTGCCATGCTGGCCGGAACCGAGCCGCAATCGGAACAGTCCGCAAGCGAAATCGCGCAGGCGTTGTACGAGCAACTGCAAAGTGAGAAACAACGAAGAGCCGAGCGAGACCGCTTGGCGGATCAACTCGAACGCGCTCGCGAGAGGCTTGTCAGTGATAGCCGAGCCTTGGACGATGCCATCGCGAATCTCACGCAGCTGTGCGAAGAAGCCGGAGCGGTCGATGAAGAATCGCTGCGTGAGTTGGAGCCGAGATCGGCTGAGAAACGAAAGTTGGTTCGCGAAGTAACACAGCTTCGGCAAGACTTGTCAAGGATCGCCGGAGGCGAGGAACTGCTCAAGTTCATCGCTGAAGCCCAGTCACATGAAACTGAGTCTCTTCAACATGAGATTGCCTCATTGCGTCAGAAGCTTGACATTACGGCGCAACAAGCTCGTGAGTCCGATCGGCACGTGGGTAAGTTGGAACAGGAATTTGAGTCCGTCGATGGGAGCGATAAGGCCGCCGCTCTCTGCCAAGAAATGCAGTTTCTGGTGGGACGAATTCACCGCGACGCCGTGCAGTTCGCCAGACTACGAACGGCCAAGCTGTTGCTTCGGCAATCGATCGAGCATTATCGCCAGGCGCACCAGAACCCCGTGTTGGAACTCGCATGCCATGCGTTTCGGGGGCTCACTTGCGGGCGTTATGAAGGGTTGAAGCCCGACTATGACGACAAAGGGCAAACAAGGATTTATGGCCTGTTACAGAACGACAGCGATCAGGAAGAACGCGTGCCGGTGGAAGCCATGAGCATTGGAACAGCGGATGCGGTTTATCTAGCCATGCGTCTGGCATCGATCCGACATCAGCTTGCCCCCAAAGGGAGAGAGGTGTTCCGGCAATTCCCGGTCATCATCGATGACTGCCTCATCCAACTTGACGATCAACGAACGACTGCCGCACTCCACGAACTGGCGACGCTCGCATCGTCCACGCAAGTCATCTTGTTCACGCATCATCGCCATCTCATCGATTTGGCAAACGAGAACCTGGGGCAAGATCAATTCGCCGTGCACGAGCTTTAACATTGCAAGGGTGATCTCCGCGCGGCAAGAGCCGGGCCGTTGGCGCCTTCGGCCCGAGTTGGTCGGTAAACCGCAACTTCAAAACGCGTAAGCCTCTCATTTCGCGTCCCCCAAAACCGGGGCTATCGCGCATCGGCTCAGGAAACTCGTCGCGTCTGATTCAAGGCAAGACGATGCTCGGATGAGATTCAAACGGAACCTAGCGGCTGTGGCCCGCTTCGATGATCCCTTCAAGCTCTTCCCGCATCGAGGCGGCAACGTCGGTTTCGTCATCGATCAAGTTCTTTGTTTCGCCTAGATCGTTTGACAAGTTGTAGAGCTGGCCTCGCGAATCGGTGCCGGATCGCTTCTTGCCGCGATCGCTAAACCCGCCGGAGCCATCGCCATCGATCAACTTCCATGATCCGCGTCGGAATGTCATGAGGCCACGACCACTCTTGAGAGCGAGCTTTGTTCGCTTCGGCAAATCCGTTTCGCGTCCTGTTAGCTCGCTCAGAAAACTGAAACTATCCGGCGCAGCTTTCAAATCCTTGGCAAGCAGTTCTGTGGAAAGTAACTCATCGAAGGTCGCAAGAAAATCGCAAAAGCTGACCATTGCTTCGCTAACCGATCCGGGCACGACGACGCCCGGATACCGAATCACCAACGGCATGCGATGCCCTCCTTCCCAGGCATCGGCTTTCATACCCCTCAGGCCACCCGAACTGTCATGGCCATACGTTTCATCGTCTTCTTCGTACCAGCAAGGACCGTTGTCGCTGGTAAAGATTACCATCGTGTTTTGACTGACGCCCGATTCATCAAGCGTTGCGGTGACACGGCCGACCATGGAATCCACCATCATGGCAAAATCACCGTACAAACTGACATCCGACTTACCCAAGAATTCTTCCGATGGCAGCCACGGTGTATGGGGTGCGGGTAGGGCGAGATAGAGGAAAAACGGGCGATCTTCATTCGCACGATCGCGTATCACTTCGCAGGCCTCATCCGTGAACTTGGGCAGAACGTTCGCGAGATCCAAATCGGGAGCGATGCCTCCCGCCCGCCAAAACGCACCTTGAATGGGAGACCAACCTTCCGTGTTGTTGGCCGCGATGGTCTCTGTGGGCGGCTGAACGGCTCGCCGTCCTCGAATGTAGAAGTAAGGCGGAATGTCGGTTGATGCGCGTATTCCAAAGAACCTTTCAAAGCCGCGGTCCATCGGGCCGCCTCGCAACGGCCGGTCGTAACCTTTTTCGAAAAACCCCAAATGCCATTTGCCGACCATTGACGTGTGATAACCGGCTCTCAAAAACACTTCCGGCAGCGTCAGTTCGTCTTCCGAGATAACGGGCTTTGTCCTCCAGACATTCACATCGGTGCGAAACGGATAGCGTCCCGTCATCAAACCGTAACGCGACTGATGACAAAGTGGTCCGGGCGCGTGCGCATCGGTGAATCGCATTCCGGTGGCCGAAAGTTGATCGATATGGGGCGTCGCGATCTTGCTGTTTGAGTTGAAGCACGCGGGATCGCCATACCCCATGTCGTCAACAAGAATCAGGACAACATTCGGCTTCGCGTTTTCACCTGCAGATGCGGCTCGAAAAGAGCAGAAGCTGACGAGTAACAGGAGGACCAATCGGTTCAAACCATTCATCGAAGATCTCTCGAATTTCTTTAAGGGCGGGTGAGCAGTCGGCCAGCCGCCAGCTTTCACAGTGAGAGAATCGTAGTCGGTCTACCAAACGTGGTGTGCGTTGAATGCTTGCTGCGTCGTAACAATCAACCATTCGACCAGTTTTTTGAGCTCACGTGCGTCGGTTTCTTGCATTCAAGCGTAGAGTTGAAAAATAAACCCGCCCGAATCCCCTTCGCGACCGACTGACAAACCGGTGACAAATTTCTCGATCGAAGACTTGCGAGAACGTGTTTTTGCATCAATCGCGAGGGTGGTTGACGTCACCAATCTCGACTTGGTCGTCCAAGATGGTGTCTACATACTCTCCGGAAGAGTGAGTACGCGTGAGGATGCCGAGATGTGTGCGGTGATCGCCAGACGAATTCCGGGGATAGGGAAAGTGAAAAACCGCATCAGCATCTCCGGCTAGCGTGAACAAATCCGTAGCGGAAGCCGCGCAGGCTTTCCTAGCTCCGGACCGTAGCGGAAGCCGCGCAAGCTTTCGAGTCTCCAGACCTGTAGCGGAAGCCGCGCAGGCTTTCGGCATTTTCGACCGTCCACGAGTTCCGCCACCCGATAGTCGATCGTCCACGCAACCAGGACCATTGGGATAGACGCTTTCGTCTGGTCAACGTTGAACTCTAGGATTGTGACGAACGCTGCTACTCGCCGCAGTTGCTCCAAGAGAACCGGGGCTATCGCCCATCGGCTCAGGTCGCAGGAACGCCAAGCTCAACAATTGACGATGCACTAACGGCTCATTTGGAAACGACCGGAGTCGCTTCGCCCACGAAAGACAGCGTCGAAAGTGTTAGGCGTGACTGTCGCGTTCATTCGGTATTCACCCAAGCCCGGAAACCAAGTGCTGGAGCTGAATTGGCTATATGTTCCAGGAACACGGGTCAGCTTGGCGGGGTAAACAAATGGAATGACTGTCGCAAAACGCCCACTGAACAGGGCTCGATACGTCGTCGCGTCCACTTGGCGGATCCGCGCACGTAGCACACCGGAATGCCCCGTTGCCTGGCTGGACCAGCGTCCACGCCATTTGCCACTGGGGTCTGCCGCGTCGCTGGCGTTGTAGAGCGACAGGGAGAAAAAAGCCAGCAAGACGAATTGGCGGATATTGACGGCGTTGCGGAGATACATGGCTGGGCAGAAGGTCGGTGCGTTAACGAATTGGCGATATCAACCTTAGCCCGCCGGTAATCCAAGTGGAAGCAATTCTCACGAACGCAGGTAACGCGTCTCTTAGCTTGCCATCGCGAGTTTTGCCTGCGCGATCGACTTTTCCATGTCGTCAAACATTCTTCCCGCACCTTCGTGGAAGACTCGCCCGATCAGAAGATCGGTGAGGTTGCCGCGATGCTCGGGGTGCTCTTTCATGAACCGACCAATGCTGAACTCCTTCGTGTAGAAGGCGTGCACGAGTTTCCGCACCCACATGGCACCCTGCTTGAAATCGTCAGCCCAGCATCCAAGTTGGCTGGCCGACAAATCGCCCTTTCGGAATCCCTCCGCGATCGCATCGCCCGCCCGAACACCCATCTCCAGCGCGAAGTAGACGCCCGAAGAGTAAACGGGATCGATAAAGCCGAATGCGTCACCGACGAGGACCCAACCTTCGCCGGCGTGCTCTCGCGTCATGTACGAGAACTCCTTTGCCGTCCGGATGGAGCCGAGACGAGTTGCGTTTTCCAGTCTCGGCTTGAGCCCGGGGCAGTTTTCGAGCTCCTCAAGGAAGGTTTCTTCCGGTGTGCCTCGTTGCTTGAGCAAATAGTCGTTGTCACCAACGCACCCAATACTGGTGATCCCACGCGATTGCGGGATGAACCAGAACCAAGCATCCTTCGACGCCGTCTGCATGATGATGGTGGCACCTTCGTTATCACCCTCACCACGAACGGCGTCGCGGTAATAGCCCCAAATCGCCGCCTTCTTCAAATTCGGATTCACCTCTTTGATTCCGAGCTTGTTGGCGATGAATGACTGTTGTCCGGTGGCATCGATGACAACCTTCGAATCGACCGACCTCACGTCACCTGCGGCATCGCGCAGTGTGACTCCGGTTACAAGCTGATTATCGTCGAATCTAACGTCAATCAACCGGGTCTGGTCGAAGCAATCCGCACCGAGTTCTCCTGCCCGGTCGAAGAGCATTTTGTCGAACTCACTTCGTTCCACTTGCCACGTATCGCTGCTCTCGCGGTCGTCGTGGTCTTTGAAGAAAAAAGGAGCGGACTCGGTACCCTTATTCGTAACAAACTGGACGCTTTTCTTGACCTGCCACCCGGCCTGCTTGACACGATCCGTCAACCCCAACCGCTGGAGCGGCCAGTAAGTCTCGGGCATCAGGGATTCGCCGACGTGGAAACGAGGGACGCGTTCACGCTCAATGAGCAATGTTTCAAGCCCGGCCTCTGCAACGATGGAGGCGGCGGCGCCGCCGGCTGGGCCGGCACCAATCACAATGCAATCGTAGGAAGGTTTGACCATCAGACGTGTGGTTGTCAGTTGGGATTCTCGGGGAGCGAAATGCGACGCCGAGACGGCATCATGATATCTCGCGGGACTATTCGAAACCGTCGAATGTGCGACAAATCAACAGGTCGACGCCGTTCGGGACCTTATCGGACCGCTCAATGGTATCAACAGGCCCACCCCGCTCATCAGTCTGATTGTGCCGTTCCATGCAGGGTTTCACGTCCCACCAATCCTTCACCACGCTAAGTTTCGATAACATCATCACTGCGGAGGAGACGCCGCGACCAGAATCCTGCCCCAGAATCCGCTTATTCTATGGACGAGTCTTCCCGCCGCCGCGAGAAACTACGAATGCTTCTCGGCGCGCTCACGCCGATCGAAGCATTTTCCAGAGCTCGGGCTCGAGAGGAGTGTTCGGAGCTCTCGCCTCAGTTCGTTTCGATCACGCTCAAAGAATTGGTGCGGGAAGGCATCCTGGATCGCTACGAGTCCGAGTCGGATGAGACATTTCGTTGGCAGAACGTCGAGGTCCGCGTCGATCCGTCGCACTGGATCGAGCGTCAGGTCCGAGGCGGTCAGGTCACGGCCCAGCCCGAACATCAACGGCCACGTGAGAAACTGATTGCGGCTGGTCCCGATGAACTCTCCGATGGTGAGCTGTTAGCGGTTTTGATCCGAGTCGGTGTGAAGGGCGAGTCAGCGATAGAGGCCGGGCGTCGGTTGGCGCGAGAATTCGAGGGTTCGGTTCACGAATTGCGGAAGTGCGGGAAGGAGGAGCTACGTCGAATTAGCCCGGCTGTCACCGTCAGCAGCTACGCAGCCATCCAGGCGGGCATCGAGCTCGGGCGTCGAGCCGCATTTTCGGAGCAAACCACACGCCGCGAACAAACGGAAATCACAAGCACGACCGCTGCCATCGCCTATTGCGACGAAGTTTTTGGAAGGCTCGCGGCAAACGCGGTTCAGGAAGAATTTCATGTTGTAACGCTGAGCACGAAGCATTTGCCAATCCACCGACACCTGATCACGCGTGGAACACTGGACGCCAGCCTCGTGCATCCCCGTGAAGTATTCAGGCCCGCGATCCGTGACTCCGCGTCGGCAGTGATCTTGGTGCATAATCATCCCTCCGGCGACAGCACACCCAGCCGGGAAGACTTTCAGGTCACCGAACGACTGACCGAAGCGGGCCAACTACTTGGGATCCAGGTTCTCGATCACATCGTGGTTGCTTCACAAGGATCGACCAGCATTCGCGAGACTCAATGAGCGTTGAACCTCAACTGGCGCGTTTTTGAAAGTCGCCCATCGGCTCCGCCCGAAGGAAACGCGTCAAAATCGAGTGGACGGAGCCGATCGGCGAAACTTGTTGATCACCCGTTACTTACCATCAAACAATCCTATCGCCGAACGCTTTGCCATGATGCTTCGATTGACCCGGTTGATGACCACCTCTGCCTTGTTGGTTTTGCTGGTGGTCGGAAACGACGCTTGTCTCGCACAGGTTGCTGAGACCGCTCCGTGGCACGGCTCGGCCGCGGCTGGACTTGGCGTGTTGGCAATCGACGACATGAAACAGATGCAGCGCCTTTCGGCGACATCGCAACGCCCGGTCTACGGTCACTGGGGGATGAATCAAGACGCCTACTCGAGCTGGACACAGCACAGCAATCGTCTCATTCCGGTCTACACGTTCGGCATCAGCTTGTCGCGACTTCGCGAACAAGGAAGCGTCTACACCGACACGGATCGGTTAGAAACACTTGATGGCACGCCGGGTACGAATTCAGTTCATCCCAATGCGATCTTTTACGATCAAACCGACATCTACCAATTGCAACAGGCGGCGGTTGATGCCGGATACAGCAATATCATTCTCATGGTGTTCGATGGCATGGACTGGGAAACGACACAGGCCGCCGCGATCTATAAAACGGGTAGGGTTCCGTACGAGTCGGGACGCGGGCGAGGCTTGGCGTTTCAAGACGACTTGCGAACCCGCACAGACTTCGGATTCGTTTGTACCAGCGCCGCCGCGTCGGGGGCGAAGACAGACGTGAACGCACAAACAGTGCTGCAAACCAACAACGGCGCGCGACGGGGATTCGATTTGAAACTTGGTGGGCGGTACCCATGGACACCGAATCAGAATGGGTCGTATTTGTTGGGGCTGCATGCCGAGGTGACGCACACGGTGACAGACTCCGCCGCTTCGGCATCCAGCCTCTGCAGCGGCATCAAGACTTACAACGGGGCGATCAACGTTAAGCTCGATGGAACACACGTGCTGCCCATCGCGCGGGAACTGCAACGTGATCAGAGCTATATGGTCGGTGTCGTCACCAGTGTTCCGGTAAGCCACGCAACACCGGCGGCCGCCTATGCGAACAACGTTTCGCGAAAAGACTATCAAGACATCGCGCGCGATTTGATTGGGCTTCCATCGTCTGCCCATCGCGAGCAACCGCTCGCGGGAGTCGATGTATTGATTGGGGGTGGCTGGGGCGAAAGCAAGGATGCTGATGACGCGCAGGGCGACAACTTCAGGCAAGGCAATCCTTATCTTCATCAGGACGATATCCGAACGGTGAGCCTGCCGCAGGGCGGAAGCTATCGCGTGGTCCAGCGAACGGAAGGCGTTTCGGGAAAGAAGGCGTTGATGGATGCCGCCCAGACTGCGGCCGACAATCAGGAACGCCTGCTCGGTCTCTATGGCGTCAAGGGCGGACACCTGCCTTACTCCACTGCCGATGGTCGCTTCGACCCGACTCTCGACGTCACCGGTAGTACGAAGTACAGCGAAGCCGACATCGAAGAAAATCCCACGCTCGCCGATATGACGCGGGCGGCATTATTGGTCTTGGAGCAGTCGATCGACGGGTTCTGGCTGATGATCGAAACGGGAGATGTTGACTGGGCAAACCACGCGAACAACCTGGACAACAGCATCGGAGCCGTACTGGACGGCGAAGCTGCCTTTGAAGCCGTGATGGACTGGGTCGACGAGAACAACGCTTGGGAATACACCGCGGTGATTGTCACCAGCGATCACGGGCACTACCTGGTGCTCGACCATCCGGAACGTGTCGCCGAGGCTGGACGAAAGAGCCGAGCCAAAACGTCTCCGTAGTCGTCGGCCGTTTGTAGCGTTTCGAACAACTTCGGTGTGGCTGCCGCAGTCACTTCGCCAATGACGGAAACTGTCGCGGTCGACCACCGCTGGCGAATCTCGGTTCTCAGGCTACGATTGCGTTGATGACCAATTCTGAGCGTGCCGGACTGATTCTTTCTATCTCGGCCAACGTGATCTGGGGCTTGTTTCCCATCTATTGGGAGAAGCTTCGCGGCATCTCCTCCGTTGATCTGGTTTGTCACCGGATCGTTTGGGCCTTTGCTTTTGCGTTTGCCTTCGTTTGCATTCGGCTTGTAACGAGCAAGAAAAGCGAACGGCAGAAAAGAATCGTCGCCTTTGCTTCGCTGGTGACCTGGAAGACACACGCGTTGGCAGCTCTGCTCATTACGCTGAATTGGCTTGCGTTCCTTTGGGCGGTTACCAACGACCGCGTTCTGCTTTCTTCGCTCGGCTATTACATCAATCCACTTGTTAATGTGCTCTTGGGGGTTCTCGTTCTCGGCGAGCATCTTTCGAGCCGACGATGGATCGCGATCGTTCTGGCAGCCATCGGAGTAACAATCCTGTCCGTCGCGGCTGGCGAGATTCCCTGGGTCTCCTTCCTGATGGCGTTTTCGTTTGCCGGCTACGCACTGGTCAAGAAGAGGGCGAGCCTCGATGCCTTGGACGGACTCCTGATAGAGATGAGCGTGATCGTCGGTCCCACGCTTGTGTATTTGCTTTTTTTGATCGATCCGAACAAAGGCTTCTTCATCCGCGATGACAGCGGGACCGCTTTACTTTTGATCCTGGGCGGACTGCTGACGTTGCTGCCGCTCGCCCTCTTCTCGGCAGCGACACGCCGGATACCGCTAACGCTCATCGGGATGCTGCAATACGTCGGCCCCACACTGCAGTTCCTAGTCGGCCGCCGATGAGGTTGGTGGGCTTCGCGGTGGTCTGGATTGCCGTCGTCGTCTTTATGACGCAGCGTGGCAAGCTTGAGGAAAAGGCGTTGCAAGACACCTAGGTTTGGTCACTCCTTCGTGACACGTACGTATTTCGTTTCCACCGCTTTGCCTTCTTCACCATCAGGTGTGATGTTGTAAGCGGTGATCGTCAAGTGATTCTCGTCCTCCAGTTGGTACACAGTCTTCCAACTCCACGACGGTTGATCACCTCCGACGGCATACTTTCCAGTGACTTGAAATCCGGATTCGATCAAATCGCCTTCACTTTGCAACAGACCGTAATTCATGTGAAAGTCATCGAACCAAGATGTCTGGACTTGCTCTGCCAGCGGATTGAAGACAATCGTCTCCTCGCCCATCCGCGGCTTACCCTTCATCTCACCCTGGTAGGTGTGACGCAAGAATCGCCCGCCCATCATTAGCTTCAAATCGCCCCGAACCTCTGACTCGTCGGCTAACTTTCCGGGTTGAAACCACGTCTTGCACTGCCCTTGCCAACGGCCGGCCATGGACACGAAGAGTTTCTCGGCAGCTGACATCGTTTTTGCTTTTCCAGTTGATTCTTGGGCAGATGCGGATGCGAGGACCAACGCCGAGATCAAGCCAAGCATGGCGTAACGTTTCACGCAGTGCGGTAACGTTCGTTTTGAAAGAGTCATTTTGGAGATCCTCTGAGAGTCTCGGCGAAATATCTATTCTTCTTGGCTTCCGTGGCATTCTCGCGGCACATAACGGCCCGGACCGCCGCAGTCGTAGTGTTGGACCAGCACTGATTCAAAGGCTTCGCGATCCTGGAGTCTGACGAAAGCCTGTCGCACGGATGCGTGCTCGGGATGTGCTTGACTGTACTTGATACAGAATTTTCGCATCAGCAATGGCGCACGCTTCTCACCGTAGCTTTCTTCACAAAGCGAGAAGTGCTCTCTCATCACGGCCGCCTGCTCATGGAGGTCTGGCGGAGGTGGCAGGACGCCGTCGCGAGCCAGCGAGCGAGCCTGTTGAAAGATCCAAGGATTTCCGATCGCGCCGCGCGCAACCGTCACACCGTCAACGCCGGTCTCATCGATCATCCGGAAGCAGTCCGCTGCGGAGAACAAATCACCGCTGCCGAGAATCCTGAGTCGGTCACCGACATGCGTTTTCACTTCGCTAAGAAAAGCCCAGCGACTTGGGCCGACGTAGCGTTGTTCCACGGTACGGCCGTGAACGGTCGCGGCGACCAAGCCCGCTTCCATGGCCCCGTCAAGAATCTCGAAGAACGCGTCACGCGACGCCGCCGAGTCATCGATACCACGACGCATCTTGACCGTCACGGGAATGCGCTCGGGAACCATGTCCCGCGTTCGCCTCAAAATGTCGACCGCCACTTTGGGCTGTGACAAATGGAATCCGCCGCGGCACCGACCGAGCACTTTTTTGACCGGGCAACCGAAGTTGACATCGATGACGTCGAAGCCGGCTTGAGAGAGCTTCACGGCTCCTTGTGAAAATTGCTCGGGCTCCGCACCCATCAGTTGACCCCCGACGGGGTGTTCGTCCGCGTGGATATCGAGAAAGTGCTTCGTCCGTTCTCGCTTCCCCAACGCTAAAAGAAACTGGTCCAGCATCACTTCACAGACGCTGTAGCTGGCACCCAAGCGACGGGCGACCACACGCATGGGAAGATCGCTGTACCCGCTGAGCGCCGCTTGAACAATCGGGAAACCGATCCGCACGTTCCCGAGTTCCAGTGCGCGTAAGGCGGGAATTCTAGGTTCATCCTCGACGATGGACTTCGCTGCAAGCGAAATACTTTCACGGTCGACTCGGGGACGTCCGGCGTCGTCGATCGTTAGACTATCGGACGCCCCGTTTCTCTCTCGACCCGGAATAGTCATGATGTTGCGATCCTCCGGAGCCCCCGGGCTCCTCTCATTGGCTTCAGCCATACTCTTGCTCGTTTCGACCAACGCATCCGCGGCATCGCCCGTCATGAAGATTGAATCCGCTCCATTTGGAGACGTCGAAGGAAAACCGATCACCCGCTATACACTGATTAACTCATCGGGCAGCCGAGTTTCGGTGATGAACTTCGGCGCGACACTCTTGGAAGTTGAAGTCCCCGACCGTGACGGCAAACTCGCCAACGTGAACTGGTGCTTTGACTCACTGGATCGGTACGTCAACGGCCACCCGTACTTCGGCAGCACGGTCGGTCGATTCTGCAACCGGATCGGCAACGCGTCCTTTACCATCGACGGTCAACAATATGACTTGGTGGTCAACCATGGCAAACACCAACTTCACGGCGGGAAGCAGAATTTTGCTTATCAGGTTTGGGATGCCCAAACGCTGGAGACAAAAGACTCGGTGGGAATCCGCATGACGTTGACCAGCCCCGACGGCGACAACGGGTTTCCGGGTACGGTGACGGCGGTGGCTGAGTACACGTTCAATAATGCGGGCGAGCTAAAAATTGTGTACTCGGCAACGACGGATCAGCCCACGCACGTCAATTTGACGAACCATAGCTATTGGAACCTCGGCGGTGTGGGTAGCGGGACGGCACGCTATCACGTCGTGGCCATCGAGGCAGACCGATATCTCGATGTGGATGACGACCTCATTCCAACGGGAGCACTCAACGAGGTGGACGGCACGCCGCTCGATTTCCGATCCCCGACGACCATCGACGAACGTGTCGATCGATTAACGTCCACCAAGGGATACGATCATTGTTTCGTGGTTCGCGGCGAAGCCGGTACGCTGCGGCTGGCCGCAAAAGTCACTGACCCCGACAGCGGACGCACGCTGGAGATCGAGACGACACAACCGGGAGTGCAACTCTATACGGGCAACCATTTGGGAGGAGGTGATGCGACGGCGGGTGCCGGGCAGCACGACGCATTCTGTCTCGAGACGCAACACTACCCGGATGCTCCCAATAAGCCTGAGTTCCCGAGCACGTTGCTTCGACCCGGCGAAACGATGCAAGAAACCACCGTGCATCGTTTCGGCATCCAGCCTTAACTCACACGGCAGGCATCTATGCAGCGTCATCCCGTTGTTATCACCGGTGTCGGTGTCGTCAGTGCGATCGGCACCGGAGGCGAAGCCTACTTCGACGCGCTCCTCCAAGCACGAAGTGGCGTTCGCTCACTCGGTGAGCGAACGGACGGCGACTTGCAGCCGCCTCCTGATCTGGATCCCGATGGGGTTTGGATCGGCGCCCCGATCATCGACTTCGAACCCAAGCAATATGTGAAGCCACGGAAGGCTCTCAAGGTGATGTGCCGCGAGATCCAAACGGCATTCGCATCCGCACAGCTTGCATGCCAACATGCATTACTCGCAAAGAGCATTCCCGCGTCCGAAGATGGCAAGGTGAAGCCGGATCGACTTGGGGTCGTTTTCGGAAGTGAGATCTTTTTCAATCCGCCGGCGGAACTCATCGATCCGATACTCGCCTGCGTCGACGAACAAGGCGAACTGCATCCGGGCAATTTCGGCAACGCTGCCCGCAGGGATGTCATGCCGCTCTGGATGCTGAAGTACTTGCCCAACATGCCGGCGTGCCAAGTCGGGATCTCGCTCAATTCCAGAGGACCGAACAACTCGTTGGTTTTGGGTGATGTTTCTGGTCCCGCGGCTCTCTTGGAGGCAGAGTCTTATCTTCAGCGAGGTGCTGCCGATGTGATGGTCGTCGGGGCGACGGGAACGCGACTCGCTGCGACACGGCTGCTGTATCGGACCGATATGCCAACGGCTGAGCGGGCTGGGCACGCGATCGAGGATGCGTCACGCCCGCATGACCCCCGGTCTCTCGGCGTCGTTGGCGGAGAAGCGGCGGCAAGCGTCGTGTTGGAGTCGATCGATCACGTGCGGCAGCGAAACGGGCGCAGTTTGGCCGAAGTCGTTGCCACCGCATCGCGGTTCATCGCATCGGAGGCCATGGCGCATGAACGACGGTCCGCAGAACGGGAGCCAGATTCCAAACGAGGTTCCGCGCCCGCAATCGCCGCCGCCATTGAGGCGGTGCTGCAAGAAGGCGACGTGTCGCCAGGGGACGTCGGCGCAGTGGTCGGACACGGTATCGGGGACCGACAAATGGATGCAGCGGAAGCCGAAGCGCTCGAGCGTTGTGCGATCACAGCTCCGGTCGTGGCGATTGCAGCATCGATCGGGCACACCGGTGCCGCGTCGGGAATGATGGAACTCGCGACAGCCGCACTGATTGCGGCTCACAGGTTTGTCCCGCCAAGTCGAGGCACGGATGGCAATCGCCGAGTGAACTTAAAAAGCGAAGGGCAGCCGCTCGGTAGCCCCTATGTTCTCAGTGTTTCTCACACCAGCGACGGCAGCGCACTCGCCGTCTTGCTCCGTGTAACGGATTAGTGATCCGGACGAATCTCCGGATTCGTCCATTGCTTGACGCAATCCGCACGAAAACGCGCGTACCCGACCAGGATCGTGATCAGGCAATACGCCGCGAGCGTAAGCGGTGAGACACCCGCCGCCAGCAATCGTGGGCCATCTAAAAGCCGGTCACCCACCAAGCAAGAGAGCGCCAGATAGCTTCCATTGGCCAGCAAACAGAAGTCAGCGATGAACCAGGCCGCCGGCCGACGAAGCAACCACGCCGCCGCGAGCGGCACCAGCACTCCCAGAAGCGGCCCCGCCCAAAGCGTGACTTTTGGGTGTGGGTCAGGAGAATGCACGCTGTACGGAAGTCTCCACGGGGCCAAGTCGAGGTTTTGAAGGTGGGCACCACAAACGGCCCCGCCAATCACATGACCGATCTCATGCGTGAAAACCATGACGCTCCACGACACGACGATCAAAATGAAAAATCGCAATGCGATTCGCAAACGTGGACGACGATTTGGTTTGCTCACACTCGTTGAGCCATCTCGGCGATGCGATCGGTTATTCCTGAGGCTCGGTCATTTTCCAAGGGTCGAGCGCTTCACGCAATTCTTCCTCCGGCAGAATCTTATTCTCCAGGCACAGTTCTCGAATCGTTTGCCCCGTCGCGAACGCTTCCTTCGCCAGTTTCGCCGCCTGCTCATAGCCGATCAGGGGATTCAAGCTGGTGCACATCGAGAGACTCTGCTCAACCGCCTCATTGCATGCCTCCTCGTTGGCTTCCATCTCCCCGATGCAGAATTCCACAAACGCGCTCGCGCCGCTGGAAAGCAACGCGATTGACTCCAGGGCCGTGTGGGCCATCGCCGGCATCATGATGTTGAGCTGAAAATTTCCGCCGGTGGCTCCGCACAGTGTCATCGTCGAGTCGTTTCCGATCACTCGCGCGGTGAGCTGCATCAACGATTCACACATCACGGGATTCACTTTGCCGGGCATGATCGAACTGCCGGGTTGTCTCGATGGCAGCTTGACTTCGAAAAAGCCGCAACGAGGACCGCTTCCCAGCCAGCGAATGTTGTTGGCGACGTTGAACAGCGACTGTGCGATGCACTTTAATTCACCGTGCGCTTCGACCAATGCGTCTCGCTGGGCGTTTGCTTCAAAGTGATTCTCCGCTTCGACAAACTGCAAGCCCGTTCGCTCCGCAATCGCCTTTGCGACACGCATGCCGAATTCGGGATGGGTATTGATTCCGCTGCCCACCGCCGTTCCTCCGACGGGCAATTCGAGTACGGATTGCAGCGCCGACTGGGCTCGACGAATCGACAACTCGATCTGTCGTGCGAAGCCGCCGAACTCCTGCCCAAGTCGAAGCGGCGTCGCGTCCATGAGGTGTGTGCGACCGATCTTCATCACCTTGTCCCACTGATCGGCTCTCTCACGAAGCGCACGATGCAGTTCATTCAACGCCGGTAGAAGGGCTTGATCGATTTGCACGGCCGTCGCGACATGAATCGCGGTCGGAAAGGTGTCGTTGGTGCTTTGTCCCATGTTGACGTGGTCGTTGGGATGGATCGGCTTGTCCAGCTGCATCCGATCATCACCGGCGATCTCGATCGCGCGATTGCTGATGACCTCGTTGATGTTCATGTTGCTGCTGGTGCCGCTTCCGGTTTGAAAAACGTCGACGGGAAATTCGTCCGCGAGTTTACCTTCAACGACTTCTTCGGCGGCGGACAACATCGCTTCAACCTGGGCTTCGCTCAGCGGGTTTTTCCCGGTACCCGTAAGCTTTCCCAAGTCACGATTCGCGATCCCACAAGCGTGCTTGACCATTCCCATCGCCTGAATCATCGCGCCCGGTAGACGCCAGCCGCTGATCGGAAAGTTGTCGACGGCGCGCTGAGTCTGTGCGCCAAAGTAGGCCGCG
>JBCCOI010000067.1:0-18934 GCA_039025515.1 Planctomycetota bacterium | reverse complement strand
TCCAACGGAACGTTACGACTGAGCGGCACGGCGCTAGCCGCCGGTCAGACCTTCACGCAAGCCGACATCGATGCCGGAGACGTGACCTATGATCACGACGGATCACAGACAACGGCTGATTCATTTGACTTCACCGTCGACGATGGCAGCGGAACGGACACCTCCGCGACCTTCAATTTCACGGTTACGAACGTCAACGACGCGCCGGTCAATACGGTCCCCGGCGCGCAGACTGCGGACGAAGACACATCGATCGCGATCACCGGGATCAGTGTTGGCGACGCGGACGACAATCTTTCGACGGTGCAATTGACCGTCAACGATGGTGTCTTGAGTGTATCGCTTTCAGGCGCGGCCAGCATTTCCGCGGGTACGAATGGCTCGAACGATCTCACGCTCTCCGGTTCGCTTGCGGACATCAATGCGACGTTGGCTTCGCTTACCTACCAAGGCGACGCAAACTTCAACGGCAGCGATACCCTGACCGTTCTGTCGACCGATTCCAATTCGGACACCGACTCTGATACTGTCGCCATCACCGTCAACGCGGTGAACGACGATCCGACCGACGCGGGCAGCCTGCCCAACGATATTTCGGTAACGGAAGACGTTCTCAGCAACGTCGACCTATCGACCGTGGACTTTAGTGACGTCGATGCGGCGAGTTCGAATTTGACCGTTACTCTTTTTACTTCCACCGGAGGCGAACTCACTTTGGCGGCAGATGGGAGCTTGACCTTCGGCGGAACGGCGACATCGAGAACGATTACGGGAACACTGGCCGATTTGAATTCCTACTTCAACAATGCCAGCAGTATCCAGTATCTGCACGGTACGCCGAATATTAACGGTGACAACGCGGACACGATCACCGTCGTTATCAATGACAACGGCAACACGGGAAGCGGCGGTGGAGCGGATCAAACACTCGGTGTCGTAAATGTCGACATCGCCGCAGTGAACGATACACCCGCTGTCACGGGGCCCGGTTCTTCCTACGTCGTCAACGAGCAAACGCCGCTGGCGATTCACGGGACCGGCTTCAGCATCGCGGACGTCGATGCCTCAAGTGGACTCATGACCGCAACCCTTGGAGTCACAGAAGGAGCGATCACCATCGTCGAAGGCGATTCGGGTGTCACCATTACCGCGGGAAATGGATCGACGGGTGTGACGTTGACCGGAACACTTGCTCAAATCAACAGCCTCCTGACAGGATCGGGAACGGGCACGATCACGTACATCAACAACAGTGACGATCCCAGCACCAACGCGACGCTGCAGGTCACCGTCAATGATGGAGGAAACACCGGCACTGATCCGGGACTGACCGCCGATGCGAGCAGTGAAGAGGATGCGGCGAGCCAAGTCATTGTCATCAATGCCGTCAACGATGCGCCCGTCATCACGAACTTGGCGGGAGACACGCTCAATTATACTGAAGGCGACGGAGCGGTCTTGATCGAACAAGGCGGCAATGCGGTCATCAGCGACGCGGACTCGGCCGACTTCGATGGCGGTACGTTGACCATCAGCCTCGCAGCGGGAAGCGATCCGGCGGAAGACGTGCTTGCGATTCGCAATCAGGGGACCGGTGCCGGTCAAATCGGCATCAGCGGCAGCAATGTGACGTTCGGCGGCACGATCATTGGTTCGCTCACTGGCGGCAGCGGCGGTAGCGATTTGGTCATCACGTTCAACGCGAAAGCGAGTTCTGTTGGCGTGACGCAGGTGATGCAGAATGTCACTTACGAAAACACAGACACTTTGAGTCCGACGAACGGCAGCAGAACGGTTGATTTCACGGTCACGGATGGTGATGGCGGAACCAGCGCGACACAATCTGCCACGGTCAACGTGAGTGGATCAAATGATGCTCCGGTATTGAACCTTGGCCCGGGTGGTGGAACGCACTTCGAAGGTTCGTCGGGAACTTTCGTTGATGCGTCCGCCTTGATCTCGGACGTGGACAGTCTTGATTTTGACAGTGGAGTCCTCACAACAAGCATCACGGGCAACGGAGAGTCCTACGATCGCCTCATCGTCCGTGACGAAGGCACGGGTGCTGGCCAAGTCAACGTGGCTGGAAACTCGATCCGTATCGATGGCGTTGAAATCGCGACCTTTAGCGGCGGCATCGGAGCTGGCGATGACCTGCTGATCACCTTCGATGCGGATGCCGATGCTTCCGACGTGCAGGCCGTGACGCGTCGCGTCGCATTCCTAAGCGACAGTGATAACCCTTCCACCGCACAACGCACGATTTCGATGACGCTGACCGATGGGGATGGCGGAACGAGCGCGACGGATACTCGTGTGATGAACGTCGTCGCGGTCAACGACAATCCATTCAACGGGGGCTCTATTCCGACCGATGTGACCGTCACCGAGGATGTTCTAAGCACCGTCGATCTCTCGGCGATCGAATTCGATGATTTGGATGATAACGGATCCGACTTGACCGTCACGCTTTCCACATCAACGGGTGGCGAATTGACGTTGGCCGCCGATGGAAGTCTCACGTTTGGTGGAACGACGACTTCACGAACGATCACCGGCACGCTGGCAGATCTGAATGCCTACTTCGACAACGCAAGCAACATCCAGTATTTGCACGGTACGCCGAACACCAACGGCGACAATGCAGACACGATCACGGTCGTGGTCAATGACAACGGCAACACCGGCAGCGGCGGTGGGACGGATCAAAATCTGGGAGTCGTGAATGTCGACATCGGTGCAGTGAACGACGCACCAGTGAACACCATCCCCGGAACACAAGTCGTGGCCGAAGAGACGACGACGGCAATCAGCGGAATCTCGGTCGCGGACACCGATGCAGCCACCGGCAGTCTAACGACTCGGCTACAAGTCGCGAACGGCGTATTGAATTTGACCCTCAACGGATCGGCAACGATCTCCGCGGGTAGCAACAACAGCAGTGACCTGACGATTTTGGGTACGCAAGCCGACATCAATGCGACACTTGCCAGCTTGACTTACACGGGCGACACCGATGTTACGGGTACCAATGCCGACAACCTGATCGTCACCACAGATGATCAAGGAAACACTGGCAGTGGTGGCGCACGGACCGACTCTGATTCCATTCAAATCGACATCACACCGATCAACGACGAAGAGGTACTTTCGACAAACGCGGGAATCACGGTCGCTGAGGGGTCATCAGGAAATACGATCACGACCGCCATGCTTGAAACGACCGACGTCGACAACGCGAACGCGGCACTCGTGTACACGGTAGACGGCGTGGTCACGAGCGGAACGCTTCGGCTGAACGGAACCGCACTCTCCTTGAGCAGCACATTCACGCAGGCCGACATTGATGCCGGACGATTGACCTACGACCACAACGGTTCAGAAATCAGATCGGACTCTTTCGATTTCACAGTCGATGACGGAAGCGGAACGACGTCATCGGGATCGTTCGCGATCTCGATCACCAACGTCAATGACGCCCCGACCGTCACCTTCTTTTCCACCGGCGGTCCCTACAACTACTCCGAGAACGATGGGCCGGTGTCGACGATGCCATCGCTGATCGTCAACGACAGCGATGACACATTCTTGGAGTCCGCCATTGTCCGGATCAGTGCCGGATACAATGCCGCAGAAGATGTCCTCTCCTTCACCGATCAAAATGGCATCACGGGTTCGTATAACAGCTCCACGGGAACTTGGATTCTCACCGGGACTGCCTCCGTTGCAGACTACCAGACCGCTCTACGAAGCATCACCTATACAAATACGAGCGAGAACCCCGATACGACAACACGGACGCTCACTTACACGGTCAACGATGGCGATGTCGACAGTGCACCGCTGAACGACGACATCGTTTTTGAGCGGGTCAACGATACGCCTGATGTCAATGCGCCGGCGTCTTCGTACAGCGTAAACGAGCAGACGAATCTCTCGATCCAGGGCACCGGTTTTAGCGTCAATGATGTAGACGCAACGATTGGAATCATGACGGCAACATTTACCGTCGGCGAAGGTACGTTGTCGCTCGCTGCTGGTGATTCGGGCGTCACCATCACGTCGAATAACGCCGGAACCGTCTCGTTCACCGGAACACTGAACCAAATCAATGACTTGCTGACGGGTTCGAGCACGGGAACCGTCACGTACAACAACGGCAGTGATACACCGAGCGTGTCGACAACGATTACGTTGACCGTCAACGATGGCGGCAACACGGGTACGGACCCCGGGCTCACGGCCGATGGCAGCAGCGAAGAAGATTCTGCGAGCCAAACGATCAATATCAATCCGCTGAACGATGATCCGACGATCGCAAATTTCGACGGGGATGTGTTGAGCTACACGGAGGGCGACGGAAGTGTCATCTTGGACCAAGGCATCGCAGCCCTGGTGGGCGACGTCGACTCGGTTGACTTCGCAGGTGGCCGGTTGACTGTCGAGTTCACCGCCGGGTCCGGTGGCTTGGAAGATCAACTAGGCATTCGCAATCAAGGTGCCGGACCAGGGCAGATCGGTTTGGTCGGAAGCAGTCTCACCTTCGGCGGCGTGGTGATCGGCAGCGTTTCGGGTGGCTCCGGCGGCGCTGACCTAATAATCAATTTCAACAGCTTCGCAGATTCAACGGCCGTATCGAATCTTATTCAGAATCTGACCTATGAAAACACAGATCAAGAACCGACACTCACCGACCGTACCGTACAGTTAACGGTTACCGATGGTGACGGAGGCACTTCGATCGCGAGTCAATCCACGATCCAAATCAACGCGGTCAATGATGCTCCGACCGGAGTCATCAATAATGGACTGACGACGTCGGAAGGTGCGGTGAATGCAACGATCGGAACGGCACAGTTAAGCGCGATCGATCCCGATGACGGACCTGCGGGTCTGACCTACACCGTGACCGACGACGTGGATCACGGCACCCTCCGCTTGAGCGGTTTTGGAGTCTTAGGATTGGGAGACTCCTTCACGCAAGCCGATGTCGACGCGGGATTGCTCACCTATGACCACGACGATAGCGAAACGACTGCCGATGCGTTTTCGTTCACGCTCGCAGACGGCGGTGAGGACGGTGCGGCGGCGGTGTCAGGGACGTTTGCGATCTCCGTTATCCTCGTCAATGACAACGGAATAAGCTTGGTTACGGACGTCGACGCGGCAACGGAAGTTGTCACGGAGAACGCAAGTGTGGGAACTTTGCTAGGGATCACCGCATTCGCGTCCGACGACGACATCAACGATACGATTAGCTACTCGCTGATTGATGACGGAGGAGGCTTGGTATCAATCGATGCTTTGAGTGGAGTTGTGTCCGTCGCTTCAACAATTGATTTCGAGACGGCTCCGAATTTCGACGTGACGATCGAAGCCGCCAGCTCCGACGGAAGCGCTTCTTCGATGACTTTGAATATCACGGTTGTCGACATCAACGAAGCTCCGGTTGCCGTAGACGATCAGTATCAGCTTGGTGATTCCAGAACACTCACGATCAGCGGGTCGGGCGGTCTCATCTTCAACGACGTCGATGTGGATGGTGACGCCGTTTCAACGATTTTGGTCGCTGGACCGTCCAACGGTCAGCTAACCATACAAGCAGGCGGCAACTTCACCTACACGCCTGATGTGGGATTTGCGGGCCGCGATTCGTTCTTTTATCGACTCACCGATGGAACGCTGTTAAGCGGGATTGCAGAAGTCACAATTGATGTCCCCTCGTCGGCGTCCGTTGGCCTGCCGCCAGACTCCGGTCCCGGTAACGACAACGATGATCCAACGTCTCAAACCGAACAGCCTGAAGACGACAATCCTGCCGTTGCCCCGACTACCGCATCATCGGGTGATGGCACGAACGCATCATCGAGTGAAGGTGAGGGCGGTTCCGGCGTTGCGGCAATCACCATTGAACAATCCCAACAATCCACAGGCGAGCGAGGTGAAAAGTCCTTCGCCATACGCGTGGCTGGTCAGCAGTCCGGCGATTCCCAAGATGGCGATGAAGCTACCACGAATGGCATCTTGGCAAGGTATCCGCAAGCCTACGCACGGGACTTCACCAGCCAATCATCAATCGTCTCCACGGCTACCCTACAGCTGGAGCAACTGCTGCGTGACGACTTGGGACAAGCGATCGTGTGGACAAACTGGAATGAATCCACTGAAAACGAAGAACGACAGATTTCGGTACAAGTGGGAGTCGCCGGCGCCGGAATGGCAATGGTATCGGTCGGCTACATCGCCTGGGCGCTACGTGGTGGCGCGTTCGCATCGATTCTCTCGTCTTCGATTCCGGCGTGGCGGTTCATCGACCCCGTAACGATGCTCTCTGCTTACCAAAGCTCCGTCGCCAAAAAGACCGATGACACCGAGCTGATCTTCCATTCGAAAACAAACGAATGAATGATCCAGATTTGACGCTGATGAAGCACCGGCGTGCTACTTGTACAGAATCTTCAGCAAGGTTCTAGTCGATAATGGCGTCGTAGATTTGCTTCTTCAGTCCAAACTCTGTGAGCCATCGATAGGGCATGACTTGCTCCATGGTGATGACGATGAGTTCGTCGTTTGGTGAGACCCAGTAATGCGTGCTCGCTGCCCCACCCCATCCATACTCGCCGAGCCGTCCATTGGGATCCCAGTCACTCATCTGGTCGCGCACGTTGAATCCGAAACCAAAGCCGACGCCGGTACGGACCTCATTTCCGAAACGAATCCAACCGACGTCCTTGGGAAGCTGATTGGTTGTCATCAGCTTGACTGTTTCGGGCTGTAAAAAAACCTTCCCATCAAGCTCCCCGCCTCGCTCAATCATCATCAGGAAACGCATGTAGTCGCGCGACGTGGATACCAGTCCACCTCCACCAGACTTAAACTTCGGTTCATTCGCATAGAGCGAGTCCTGATCAGACATCCGGTTGAGGCCACTCGCGGTATAGCAAGCTGCGAATCGTCCCTGCTTCTCTGCCGGTACATAAAAGCCGGTGTCACGCATGTCGAGAGGTGCAAAGAAACGCTGCTCCAGAAACTCGTCAAACGGCTTCTCTGAAGCAACTTCGATCACTCTTGCCAAGACATCTGTCGAAACGCCGTACTCCCAGCCAGTCGATGGTTCAAATCGAAGCGGCATTTCGGACATGCGCGAGATGATTTCTTCGAGAGTAGAGTTTCGGTCGAGAAGCTTTCGTTGGCGATAGAGCTTTCCCAGCCGATCATTTGACCACCCGTAGCTGAGTCCGGACGTATGCCGCATCAAATCAGCGACAGTCATGACCTTTGCTGAGACCGCATCACCGTCGCCCGATAACACCACGGGCGCGGTGAGCTCAGGAATGTATTTGGCCACCGGGTCGTCGACACTGAGTTTGCCTTCGTCGCAAAGCATCAGCGCTGCAGCAGTGGTAATGGCTTTCGTCATCGAATAGATCCGCAAGATGGAATCAGTCTTCATCGGTTCCATTTCTTCGCGATCAGCAAGCCCGTACGCCTTGTGGAAACAGACCTTTCCCCGTCGTGCGATCATGACGATGCCGCCAACCATCTTTTTGTCGTCAAGGAATGTTTGCATGGCCTTGTCGACATCCGCAAGCTTCTCTGTCGACATTCCGACTTCTTCCGGCGAGACGACGGGTAGTTCCGACACCGAAGTCGTAAGTTGTCCGTATCCGGTTACTGCCGTCGAAGCCAGCAATGTGACGAGTGCAACGAGGTACGTTTTGTTCATGACGATTTCGGACAGAAATGACGGGATGGATCGAAGGCGGGCGTTCTCAAACAGATGCGTAGTATAGCAGAAAGGCACAGCCTCACCCTTTGTGGCGGAAGCAACGACCTTGATCCGATTCGTTGACCTCGATGCGTTTGTAGTGACAGAAGCCCCATTCTCTGAGCCATTGCGATTAATCTGAGCATTGCATTCGTCCGCTCTGGCACCTTTCGTTCGATCAGATAGACCTCGATGACCGGCTACATCTCAAACCGAGAACGTTCGCGCATGCGGCCCCGTGCGATGACACTTGAGCCCCGGTTGATGCTGGCCGCAGAGGTTGGTGCAGTGGTCGCCCTAGACGCGGCTTCCGACGGATTGACCACGACCAGCGAGCACCACTTTTGCTCCCAGACCTCGGAAGCTGCGATCGTATTTGTTGATCCCGGCGTCCCAGATTTAGAAGTCCTCCTCAAGGGTATTCCTGAGAGCGCTGAGATCGTCCTGCTTGATTCTGCATCTCACCCGTTACGAGCCATCAGTCGAGTCTTACAGAATCGAAGCGACTTGCGGAGCGTGCACGTAGTGAGTCACGCGTCGGCCGGACGCTTGATGCTGTCGGGACACGAAGTGAACTGCGATTCACTCGCCAATCACCAGGATTTGTTGGCGACTTGGCAACAGGCGTTCGTGCCGGGCGGAGACCTTTTGCTCTACGGATGTGAGCTGGCTGGTGAATCTCACGGCGCGAACCTGCTACAAAAATTTTCGTCGTTCACCGGTCTCGATATTGCCGCGTCTTCTGACAAAACAGGAAATGCATGTTCCGGCGGTGATTGGGTGTTAGAGAGGTCCATTGGTTCGATCGAAACTTCCGTCATCATTTCGAGGTCCATACAGCAGCGTTACCGCGGCGTACTCGACATCACGATCTACGCGGCTGGCCTTACCGGTTCGGAACAGATGGAGTTGCAGATCGATGGCGAGGCGGTTCAGTCCTGGTCGAATGTCGGCGGCGATTTTTCATTGCGAGAATTTGAATCATTCACCTACGAAACGGCTGCGACTGTGGCTGCAAGTCAAGTGCGAGTCGGCTTCGTCAACGATGGAACGGATGTAAACGGCGCTGATCGCAACTTGGTCGTCGACCGCATCGAGATCGATGGACGGGCATTTGAAGCGGAAGATGATTCGACTTTTGCAACTGGCACATGGAACCCGGATAACAACGCCACCGTACCGGGTTTTCGAGAAGATGAGTGGCTGCACGCAAATGGATTCCTTCAGTTCGCCGACCAGAATGCGACGACCATCGAGGTCAAAGCATCCGGCACAACCGGTGAAGAGCTGATCCGTGTGACATCGCGCGGAGGCGAGATCGCCTCATGGCAACTGTCGACGGAAACGGAAACCTACACCGTGAGTGTTGATCGGCTGCTGAACACTTCCAGCGACGAGATTCGTATCGAGTTTCTCAACGATCTTTACTTGCCCGAACTTTCGGTCGATCGAAACGTGTTGGTCGACCAAATTCAGTTGAATGGCATCGTCTTTGAAACCAATTCGGAGGACACTTATTCGACGGGGACGTGGACAGAAGCCGACGGGCTGACGAGTGGCTACCTGCGCGGTTCGATATTGCACGCAAATGGCTATCTTCAGCTTGATGCCGCACCGTCGGACGTGATTGTTCGGGCCAGCGGAGATGTCGGCACGGAACAGTTCTCGATTGAAATCGACCGGGAAATTCAGTCATCGTTCGAAGTGAGCTCGACATTTGAAGAGTTCTCGTACACGCACGATGGGCCGTTGACCGCCAACGATCTTCGCGTTGTCTTTCTCGAAGATGGGTCCTCGCCCGGCCTGGATCAGAACCTGAATGTTGATTGGATTGAAGTGGACGGAGTTCGCGTGCAAACGGACTCACCGTTCGTATTCGCCGACGGTGTCTTCGACGCAGAATCACAATCGATCACGTCCGGCTATGGCCTGGGCGAGAAACTCAACGCGGAGGGATACTTCCAATTCGCTACCGGTTCGGTAATTGAGATCGTCGTAAGGGGCGATACCGGGAAAGAAGACTTTGAACTGGTGCTCGGAACCACTCGCCAACGTCGGTTCGACGTTTCGAACACGAATGAGATCTATCAGTTTGTCGCGGATGGCCAAGTCTCACCCAGTGGCATTCGCATCGAGTATCAGTCAGACGGATTCGACCCGGAACTTGGTGACCGGAATCTCTTCATTGATTCGATCAAACTGGATGGCAAAACCTTTGAGACGGAAGCCGCATCGACGTACTCGTCCGGAACGGGTTTTGTCGACGGCGCGGTTCAGCACGGCTTCGGACATGGTGAGGGCCTGTACGTCAATGGTTTCTTTCGGTACTTGGGATACGAAATCGTCGCGGACGAGTTTTCGATTCCCGAAGATTCGATCGACGTGCCGCTAGCGGTCTTCGCCAACGACACAAAGAGCGAGTTCAACGTCGCGGAATTGATCTTGCAGTCCGCCCCGACCAACGGCACCGTTGAGTTGCGAGACAACGCGTTCTATTACACCCCGAACGAAGAATTTGAAGGCAGCGACACATTCGAATATCTGATCGCATCCAACAATGGTTCAAGAGTTCCGGAATCTGCATCGATCTCGGTGATCGTCAATGCTTCACACCAACAGCCACAATCTCTGATCAACCCGGCCGTCGCGCCGGAGCTCACTCCTTCGGGAGAGTTTCTCGAAGTACGCCGATACGCAAAGCTGCCGACCGACGAAAACGGACGGCAGCCGCGCATGAATTCGTTTGCGACAACGGGCGATCGATCATTCGTGATTGCGGACGGATCCGCCGATGGCGAAGGCGAAATCTACGAGCTGGTGAGTGATGGAAGTGGCGGAGCCACCGCCGAACGGTTCTTTGACGTCGCGTCGGCAATTTTTGCGAACACGGGCCTCATCGTAGACAACTCCAGCACTCTGTTTGGAGTTCGAAGTGCAGCGTTCCATCCGGAGTTTGAGAGTAACGGCAAGTTCTACACGGCCTACACTGGTGAGCGACCTGCGGACCCGGCGGGCTTCAACTACCTGAGTGATCCCGCCAATCCTGTACCTGTCGACAATGTGCTGGCGGAATGGACCGTCGATCTTCAAACAGGTGAAGTGATCGAGGATAGCTATCGAGAACTTTTCCGTGTCGACATGGTTGCCGCAGATCATCCGATTCAGAACATGATCTTTAACCCTTTCGCATCACAAGGAGACGACGACTACGGCTTGCTTTATATCGGACACGGTGATGGAAGCATCCAATCGGCGATCGCGGGAGATGGCCAGAATGCCGACGGCCTGGGAAAGATCTTGAGAATTGATCCACTCGCGGCGAACGGAAATCCCTACTCGATTCCGGCGGAGAACCCGTTTGCCGACGGGGCTGAGTTTCCACCCGAAGTCTATGCTTATGGATTTCGCAATCCACACAATCTGTCATTCGCCATTGATTCTCAGGGCATTGAACATTTGATTGTCGCAGACGTCGGCCGAGACAACGTCGAGGAGATCAATGTGGTGGTTGCGGGTGGCAACTATGGCTGGGCGGATCGCGAAGGCGTCTTCGTTCACCTCCGCGAAGAGTTGTTCGTGAATGGCAATATTGCTCCCTTGCCCGCCAACGATGCCGTCAACGAATTTATTTATCCGGTCGCGATTCTTGGCCATGATGGTCAACCGGGAGACTCATTCGTCGGCCAAGCCATCATCGGCGGACACGTGATCCAAAACGGTTCTGCGGATCTGGACGGTCAATACATCCTCGGCGAGTTTGCGACCGACGGGCGTGCCTACCACATCGACTTTGCGGAGATGCTTTCACAGATCACTTCTTTGGTTCCCGGTGTGGCGGGGCGAGATTCTCCGGAGGATCTGACTTGGCTGACCCCGCAGGAACTGACGATCCTATTCGACCATGACAACGACTCCTCGACCCAACCACTCGTGCGAAATTCACTCAAAGATGTACTCGACGACGAGCCGGATTTTGCCCGCATCGTCTCCGCCGGGAAACTGCGCGCCGACCTTCGATTTGGGCAAGGCCCGGTTGGCGAATTGCTCATTTTGAACAAGCGAAATGGCTGGGTTTACGTAGCGAGCAACACGGAACCGGCGTAGGTTCCTGTAGGCTTTCAGCAAACACCGTTGCAATCTGGCGTAACGGAATTCATCGCAATCGTCCATCAGATTCCCGAGATTTGGCGAGGGATCGGGAGCCGAGTCGGGTTTGCAAGACGCAAAGCAATCTTCAAACTGAGTGAACTTTCGAATTATTCTTGTTCCAGCCGCTCAACGGACTTCCCAGTTGACATTGTCGGTTGAGCACGTCGTAGCGGCTGTGTTGTGGAACACGCCGCCGGCCGGTGTGCGGCAACCCTTCGTGATCAATGCCGGGTTGATTCGGTCCGATAATCCCAGAACATGTTACTTGGCATGTCGATCGACTCACGTCGGTTACCCGCCGGAACCGGCAGCCGATCAGAATGCTGCCCCGCCACGATTCCTACCCCACCTCTGTCGACCCAGCATGAAAAAAAGATTGGTCGCATTGATCCTCCGGTTGGTTCTTCCCGCGGCCATCTTGGGGCTGGGTTGGACCGGATTTAGTTACCTTTCCGTTCCGATCGCCGAAGAACCCGTCACTCCCGGCGAACCGCGAAAAGTCCGCAGCCGTGTGGAGGCCCTGTACCCGGGAGACTACAGGGTTTGGGTCGAATCCAATGGAATCGTCGGGCCCCACAACCAGGTCACACTCGGCGCCGAAGTTACCGGAAAGATCGTTGAAACGAGCCCCAAGTTCCAAGTGGGTCAGTTCTTCAAGAGTGGCGACTTGCTGTTGAAGATTGACGACCGGGATTACAAAACGGCCCTCCTCATCGCCGAGCAAGAACGAAATCGCGCCGAACGTGCTCTCGATCTTGCGGAGAAAGCACACCGCCGCACGACGGAGCTCGTCAAGCGGAACAGCGCTTCGATGACCGAGATGGACACGACCCTCTCTTCACTCGTGCAGGCCCAAAATGATCTGGAAGTCGCGAAGGCGTCGATCGACCAAGCGAAACGCGACTTGGAAAGAACGCAGATCCTCGCTCCATTTGATGGTCGGTTGGTAACGAGAACGGTCGGACTCGGGCAGTTGATCTCGCCTGGAACCGTCATCGGTGAGGTCTTCGCGGTCGACTATGCCGAGGTTCGACTCCCGATCGCGACGAGGGATTTGAGTTACCTCGATCTTCCTGAGCTTGAAGGCGACGAGCCGGTCGATGTCGTCCTGCAAGATTCGATCAATCGTGACAATGATGCGGTCTGGAAAGCTCGAATCGTCCGAACGGAAGGGCGACTCGACCCGAACTCGCTCGAGTTGTTTGCGATCGCCCGCATCGATGACCCCTTCGCGCTCAAGCGAGAGGGCCCAGTCCTGAGGGTCGGGCAGCCTGTCGTCGCACGGATTGATGGCAGGAAGTTGCGCAATGTCGTTGCGATTCCGCGTGATTCGGTACGGCAGCTTGATCAAGTCCACTTGATCGACCCAAATACCAAAGAGCTACGAACTCGCTCGATCGAGCCGCTTTGGTCAGACGAAAAGAATGTGATTGTCCGCAGCGGAGACATTCGCCCGGGTGATCTGATCGCCACAACGATGTTGGTCTATGCTCCCGAGGGTTCCGTGGTCGAGATCATCCCAAGCATCGACGCAGAGACTTTGGCCGGGAAGCCTGCCGAAGGGGACCCCACACCGTGATCAAGTGGTTCACACAAAACGGGATCGCGGCGAACTTCTTGATGATCGCGATCCTGGTCGCGGGTGGATACGTCGCCCTGACGCAAGTGCCATTGGAAGTGCAACCGGCCCTCACTTGGGATACGGTGAGCGTCAAAATGACGTACAGGGGCGCGACCGCAAAGGACGTTGAGCGGGCCATCCTGATCCCGGTGGAAGAAGCGTTGGAGGGCGTCGACGGAATCGAAGCCATCTACGCGGACGCCGGCCCCGGCCGAGCCTCCTTTTGGATTCGTGCAAAGCGTGGCAAAGACCTTCGAGTCATGATGGATGACATCAAGGCTCGCATCGATACGATCACAACGTTTCCAACGGAAACGGAACCACCACGTGTTTACGTTCCCGAGTCAGCGAACTATTTCGAAATCCTGCAGATCGCAGTCACGGGTGACTTGTCGCTTCGTGAACTCCACGAAGTCGCGCTCAAAGTCCAGCGAGACTTATTGGAGGTTAAAGGAATCAGCAGGGTCGTTTTGCAAAGCGACATTGAGACAGAAATCAGCGTCGAAACCGATGTCGATAAACTGCTCGCTTACGACCTAAGCTTCCAAGAATTGGCCGACGCGATTCGCGAATTTTCGGTCAACCTCCCCGCCGGCTCGATCGACAGCGATAGCGGAACATTCGTCGTCCGCACAGACGGGCAAGCGATGACGGGACGCGAGTTTGAAAATATCATCGTGCGTTCCGCGGGCGGTTCGGAGATTCGTCTCGGCGACGTGGCAACCGTTCACGATGGCTTCAGCGAAGACCAGCCGAGACTCTACTACAACGATCGCCCCGCGATGCTCTTGGAGGTGATGCGAGTTGGGGATGAAAATGCGCTCGAGATCGCTCAAATGGTTCGCGACTACATCGCGAAAACGCCGGCGATCTTCCCTCCCGGCATCAAGCTTGAGATCTGGGACGATGAGTCGGTCGCGATTCGCCAACGTCTGAGCACGCTGGGTTGGTCCCTGGCACAAGGGGCGTTTTTTGTCTTACTCATTCTCGGCCTCTTCATTCGTCCCGCCTTGGCGTTTTGGATCGTTGTCGGAATCCCCGTGAGTTTCGCCGGCGCGGCGATCTTTATGCCATGGTTCGATTTGACGGCCAATGTGATGAGCCTATTCGGATTCATCATCGTGCTTGGAATCGTCGTCGACGACGCCATCGTCACCGGCGAAAACGTTTATTCGAAAATCAACGAGGGAACGCCTCCGACGCAAGCCGCCATCGAGGGAACCAAGGAAGTCGCGACGCCCGTCACATTCGGTGCTCTGACGACGATGGTCTCGTTCATTCCGATGATGTTCTTCGATGGGAACTGGGGAGATTACGCGCGACAAGTTCCGCCGATTGTCGCGATGGTCTTACTCTTCTCGCTGATTGAGTCGAAACTGATCCTGCCGGCTCACCTAAAGCATCTGAAGAAGCTGCAGCCAAAGGGGTATGTGACCAGGTTTCAAGCCGGAGTCGCTTCGACGCTGGAGAGATTTACATCGGCCGTCTATTTGCCAATCCTTCGCAAAGCCGTCTCGGCTCGTGGTGCCGTGATCACTGGTTTTATCGCTATGGCGATGTTGATGGCCGGTTATTGCGTCGGCGGACGAATGAATTTTGTTCCTTATCCGACGGTGGATACGACGCGGATCAGCGCGATGCTGTCCTTGCCCAGCGACACGCCGATCGACGTGACCGAGCGCTACGTCGAACGTATCAGCGATGCTTTGGTTCAACTACAACGCGAAGCGGTCGACCCCGGGACTGGCGAATCGATGGTCGGTAACATCGTCAAACTCTCGGGGAGTTCGCGGCCTGGAAGAGACTTTGAAAAGTACCGAGGCTACGTGTCGTTTGAAGTACTCCCGCCCGAACAGCGCAGCGAACCTGGGCCATCAAACACCGACTTGGCCGCGCGCTGGAGCGAACTGGTGGGTGAGATCCCGGAAGCGCGGGAGTTCCGAACACGCACCGAAGCGGCAATGGTTCGTGAGTGGGGCCCCGATGACGATGAGTTCAATATTGAATTGCGCGGCCCCCTGAGTCCCGAGAAAAATCAAGTCGCTCGCGAGATCAAAGCGTTGCTCGAGACCTATCCGGGTCTCAAGGATCAATGGGTCGATGTCGATGAGGGACAAGACGAATTGCAGATGAAGCTCAAGGATCGAGCGGCCGAATTGGGCCTGACGCAATCGATGCTTGCCAGCCAAATCCGACAAGCGTTCTATGGTGAAGAGGCTCAGCGGTTCCAACGCGGAACCGAAGACATTCGCGTGATGGTTCGGCTGCCGGAAGAAGGACGTCGCTCGCTACACACACTGGATCAACTCAAGATTCGAACACCAGATGGCGCCGAAATTCCACTCAAAACCGTCGCTGAAATGAAGGTGGTGAAAGCTCCTGGCGACATCGAACGAAACGATAAGGCGATGATCACGCGAATCGGGGCAAATGTCACCGACGAAACCGTTGACATGGTCTCCATCGCAGAAGACTTAAACCCGAAGCTCGATGCATTGTGCATTCCCGCGAATCTCTCCTATCGATACCGAGGATATGTCGAAGACGCTGCCAAGAACAAGGAGCAAACGATTGTCGGTGGAATCCTGCTCGCGATCACGCTCTACGGTTTGCTGGCGATCGCACTGAAATCACTGGTGCAGCCGTTTTATGTGTTGCTTGCCGTTCCGTTTGCCATCATCGGTGCCCTCGTCGGGCACATCCTTCTTGATTTGACACCGTCGTATCTTTCGGTCTTCGGAATGCTCGCCTTAGCGGGTATCGCGGTCAATGACACGTTGGTGATGGTCGACTTCATCAACCGGCGAAGGGCGGAAGGCATCGATTTGGTCGATGCGGCACTGCAATCGGGAGTCCGTCGTTTTCGGCCCATCTTTCTGACGTCGATCACGACATTCGTCGGTCTAACACCATTGATTTTTGATCCGTCAATTCAAGCACAGTTCTTGATCCCGATGGCCGTTTCTCTGGCATTTGGCGTTCTGTTTGCTACGGGCGTGACTCTGTTCCTCGTCCCTTGTGCCGTGCTGGCGGGCGACGATCTTGGCAGAGCAATTCGCGGGACATTTTCTTGGTACTGCAAGCCGTTTCAAAACGCAGAACCGGAGCAAGCCGTCCGTTCGGCGTCCGAACTGACGACGTAGACGCTCTTTGGCTTGTCATCGGTGCGGCCCAGTCGATTCACTCCAGCGAGGCGTCCCGCGCAGACGTTTTCGATTTCACATGACTTGAATGATTCTGCAAATCATTCTGACATGACGTTTTTCCGTGATGCAGGATCATTCGTTGTCGAAAACGGATCTTGCCTAATCGAATCTTGCGACAATCTTTCTAAGGCACAGGTAGCTTTTATTGATCGGCGGGCCGTCGATTACTTGCCAAAAGAACTCTCGCCGAGGTTTGAAAGATGATCCGGAAAGCACTTGTCATCGCATTGTTGATCGCTTGGGGTGGACAAGCCGAGGCGCAATGGTTCAAACGCCTTCGCGGTGGATCACGTGCCAACGTACAGCGTGCTACACCGAACGTGCCCAACAGATATCGGACACCGTACCCGACGACGACTCGAGGGATGAGTTTCGGCTTTTTGAGCTACCCGCAGTACAACTATCCTCGACCAGGACAGTTCGATCCATATCGATTCGATAACTATGTGTACGATCCATATCAATTCGGAAGCTTTCGCGAGCCGGATTTGATGAATGACCCCTACTTTCGCGAGCGACATCGCAACGACAGCATGTTTCCCGGCCGTCGTTCACGATAGTTTCTCATCCGGTTGACGAGGAGGACGCGGGTTCACTCATCCGATTGTGGAAGCGAAGTTGGTGAGCATCGACGTCTTCTTGCGTGACGTACCCACACGCAACGGCAATTTGTGCCGGAGATGGACGAGCGTCCGATTGCTTGAGCAGTAGCCGTGCGAGATCGTCTTGTGTCAACATACCCAGACGGATTGCGAGCTGACCGAAAGGCGTGTCGAGCTCGTCGGCTTGCGCTCGAAAAATCGACATCACTTCTTTGACGTCGAGCATCCCGTTCTCAATAGCCAGCGTGCCAAGCTTTGGCCGTTTGCTGAAGTGTTCACGTGTGACGTGTACAAACTGCGCGTCACTAATCAAACCTTCAGCGTGAAGGTAAAGAATGAATAACATGTTGAGCCCCTAGCATCGTCAACCCTTGAATTTAGAGTTCGTGCTATCTGAGCCGATGGGCGATAGCGGCGATGGCCCCAGTTTCTTGGGAACCGCAGCTATCGCGGTGCGGCTCAAGCCTAAAGCTTCACGTTGGCGATGCACTTAGTAGTCGAATCGTTCGAAGGGCCGAATATTAGCCCCCCTGCCGGTGGAGCTCAACAGGAGTTCTCAGAGTTGTTTGATCCGACTCCAAGTAACGGCGGCATCGATCCGTGTGTCTTGCCTCTCATGAAATCGGAATTTTGCCTCCGGTGAGATAAATTCACCACCCGAGGAGGATTCCGATGACCCGAGAACCGCGAAAACGACGTTCTTTCACTGCGTCACAGAAAACCGAAGCCGTTCGAAAGCATCTCAAGGACCACATTCCCGTTTCGCAGATCGCCGACGAGATGAAAGTTCAGCCGACGATGATCCACAACTGGATCAACACGGCACTCTCACAGGTCGAGCATGCGTTTGAGACGACGCGCTCAGTCAAAGCCAAGTCGTCCAGACAAGACGATCAACTTCAGGCGTTGCGGCAGAAACTCGACGCCAAGAACGAAGTGATCGCAGAGTTGATGGAAGAGAACATCCGCTCAAAAAAAGAAAGTGGGGAGCTCTAACCGGTCGCTGGGTTCCTCACGATACAAGAGACCAGATCGTTGACTATGTCGACTACTGGAAAGACCGTGCCGAGTTGCCTGCGAGCAAGCTGCTCGCCTGGATCGGCTTGGCCGCCAGCAAGTTTCACCAATGGAAAGTCCGCTACGGAAGTGTCAACCATCATAACGGAAAGCTCCCACGCGATTGGTGGCTGCAGGATTGGGAGCGCAAAGCAATTGTTGACTTTCACGATCGCAATCCGCTCGGAGGCTATCGTCGGCTGAAGTTCATGATGCTCGATGAGGACGTCGTTGCGGTGAGCCCTTCGACGGTCTACCGCGTGCTCAAAGCGGCGGGCCGACTGGATCGCAGATCGCCGAGTTCCTCGTCGAAGGGGAATGGCTTTAAACAGCCGAAAAAGCCGCATTCTCACTGGCATGTCGACATTTCGTACATCAACGTCGGCGGGACGTTTTATTACCTGATAAGCGCGCTTGACGGATTCAGCCGTTACATCGTTCACGTCGATCTTCGCGAGTCGATGACGGAGATGGATGTCGAGATCGTTTGTCAGGCTGCGCTTGAAAAACATCCCGGCGTGAAGCCTCGAAT
>JBCCOI010000066.1:0-19383 GCA_039025515.1 Planctomycetota bacterium | reverse complement strand
TACAGGCCGAGCAACATGGACGCCGAACGAAGCTCAGGGCCCGGGGACCTTCGACGTGACAGCCCGAGTCGACGACGGCGAAGGCGGATCGGATCAAGTTGAATTTCAAATTGAAGTCATTGAGGTGAACACTCCGCCGGACCTGCAAGCGATCGGCGATCAAGCTGTCGATGAACAAACTGAATTTACGATTGTGGCCCAAGCCACCGACAGTGATGCCCCGGCGAATCCATTGGTGTTTTCGCTGGTTGGATCCCCATCGGGCGCGAACATCGATCCGCAATCGGGTCGCATTCGGTGGACTCCAGGTGAGGCCGATGGTCCAGGTGAATTCGACTTTACGGTCCGAGTCTCCGATTCAAACGGTGGCATCGATGACGAATCGTTTGTCTTGACGGTACGTGAAGTCAACCTGCCACCAACGCTGCGTCCCATCAGTGATCAATCGGTGATGGCTGGAATGCAGGTCCAATTGACCGCGACGGCTGACGATCCCGACTTGCCAGCCAACGACCTTACTTTCTCGCTAATTGATCCACCAACCGGCGCGGCTATCAATTCCAGTACGGGCGAATTCACGTGGTCGCCCACCGAGCAGCAGCTCGCCACCCCGGCAACGATCACGGTGCAGGTCAGCGATAATGGCACTCCTGCGCTGACGGACCGAACGACGTTCACAGTCACCAATGACGGATGCCCAGTTGGCAGTGACTTTTCTCAGTGGACCGTTTTTGAAAGTGGCGGCGGAGGAACTTCGATCGGCACGGTGGATACATCCGGTTGCCAGGCAATCATCACCGAGGGCAATTCGTTCGTCGTCGGCCTGCAAGCGTCATTCGTTGTTCCCGAGAACCCCTCAACGATCAGCTTCACCTATGAAGATCTGAACTTCGACACAACCGATCCCGACTTTATCAACGACGCCTTTGAAGTGGCCCTGGTCGACAGGGACGGCAACTCGCTCGTTGACACGTACCGGACTGACAGGGATGTGTTTTTCAATGTCACTGAAGGAATGGAGCCGGCTCTTGGCTCAAATTCAGAGGTCAATACAAATCAGGTTTCGGTCGACATATCGGGCGTAACGCCCGGTGAAGTTGCGACACTTGTACTCCGCCTCACAAATAATGATGGTGACACAGTGTCGAGTGTCAGGATCCGAGAATACATGATTCCCGACTCAATCCTGACGAACACACCACTATCAAGTGAGGGCGAAAATTCGAGATTGATTATTGGCACGTCCGATTTCAATCCAACGGCGAACACAGACACACTCGATCAACGAGACTCGGTCACGATCTCTGTTGGCTCCAGGAGAATGGCAACCGAAAACGAACGGTCGGATGAGTTTTCGCCAAGCTTGGAGTGGGCAACCAATTCATTTGAGGTCCGGCCCGAATCGAGCAACGTCATGATGACACCTTCGGTGATTGACCTGGACGGCGATGACATTCCCGAGATTATCTTTTCAACCTACCAGGGAAATGGTTGGCGAGGCAATTCTCTTGTGCGGGCGCTCAGCGGTCTCGATGGCTCCGAGCTTTGGACGGTGACCGATCCACGACACGAGGTGGTCGGTGCGTCTTCGTTAGCAGTTGGTGACATCGATCGAGATGGATCAGTCGAAATTTTGGCGTTGCACGAAAGCTATCGAGTGATCGCATTCAATTCAGATGGCAGTTTTCGCTGGCTCAGCGATGAACCGGTGATTGGTGCCCGGGCAAGCAATCAACAATGGGCGGCAATATCTCTCGCTGACCTAAATAATGACGGCATGGCGGAAATTATCGTCGGTGCGAGCGTGCTGAGCTCTGACGGACGTGTCTTATGGAACAATAACGGGGGTACGACCGGAGAAGGTGACAATTCATTCGGAGCAGTATCTTTGGTAGCTGACCTCAATCGCGATGGCGTGCCTGAGGTCCTGGCTGGCAACACCGCCTACGACTCCTCGGGCGAAGTATTGTGGCAAATACCAATTCCAGATTCCTTTAATGCAATAGGAAATTTCGACAGCGATCCTGAACCGGAGATCGTCTTGATTTCGCAGGGACGTGTCTATTTGGCCGATCATGATGGTGGATTAATATGGGGCCCGGTCAGCATCCCCGGTGGTGGTGAAGGTGGCCCGCCCACCATCGCTGACTTTGATAATGACGGAAGCCCCGAAATTGGAGTCGCTGGAGCAAATCGCTATTCCGTCTTCGAAGGCGATGGATCCATCCGCTGGGATTCGCCTACCCGTGATGGAAGTTCTAGAGTCACAGGATCTTCGGTCTTTGACTTTGATGGAGATGGTACAGCGGAGGTCGCCTATGGCGACGAAACTCACCTTCGAATCTATGACGGGGTGGATGGGACGGTACTGTTTGAACAGGCCAACAGCACGTGCACGACTTTTGAGTACCCAGTCATCGCGGATGTCGACGGGGATCTCCAAACAGAACTGCTCTTTGTTTCGAACACCTCCTGCGGCTTCGGAAGTCAGAGGGGATTAACCGTCCTTAGTGACTCGAACTGGGTTCCTACGAGACCCATTTGGAATCAACATTCCTATCACATCACCAACATTAACGACGATGGCACGATTCCACGTGTTGAAGCCAACAGTTGGGAGATCTACAACAACTACCGGCGGAATCTGCAGCCAACGGGAACGCAGCTCGGCCTACCGCTGATTTCGGTGACCGCACCACGGTCGACCGCCCCCGCGGGGACCCAGATGGTGCTCAGCGGAAATGCTCAAGCACAGGGAACGCGATCGACGGGGCAACTCAACACGATCGATCTGGTCACGGTCAATGGTCGACCGGTGGATGTGCTGGATGCCGCCGGCCAATTCTTTGCCGCGGTTGACTTGCTACCTGGCGAGAACGAATTCACCTTCACGGCGACCGATGCGGTCGGGCAAACCGTCGAGGCGACGATCACGCTCACAGGAACACAGCCAACATCGGAGATTGATTTTGGCCGCTTCAGTGACATCACCGGCACATTCGCCGGTGTTTATGGTCGAACGTCGTTCCATGATGAAACGAGTCAGCTGCATGTCGACTTGGCAACCCGCAACGACGGCACTTTCGAAAGTGACGTGCCATTGTTAGTGGGCGTCCGGAACATTAGCGACCCGTCCGTCCGGGTCGTCGATCCCGATGGCTTCATGCCTGACGGCACGCCGTTCTATGACTTCAGCGATCAAGTCGACGGTGGACGACTGCAGCCCGGCGAACTGACCGGTTCGCCGACGATTACGTTCTTCGATCCGCAACGCCAGCAATTCGAATACGAACTCGTCTTCTTCGGCAAGCTGAACGAAGCCCCCATCATCACGACCATCCCAGGCATCGAAGCCCCCTTTGATCGCCAGTACACGTACGACGTGGACGCCACCGACGCCGACGGCGATTCGCTGACATATTCGCTTGCGGTCGGCCCGAATGGGATGACCATCGACGGCGAATCGGGCGTCATCGATTGGACGCCCACAATCGACGATTTTGGATTGCACGATGTCGTGGTCGAAGTCAGCGATGGCCGAGGCGGTCAAGCCGAACAACGCTACGTTCTGACCGTCAACGAAGCCCCACCAAATCGCCCGCCGGTCATTACCAGTACGCCGGTGACAGTTGGATATCTCTCGCCTGAAGCCCCAACCGTTGAAGTCGTTGATATCAACTTGGGTTCTTGGGAAACGATTCAATACGAACTCGGGTTCCAACCGGATGCGCGTTGGGAACTAACCGACAACAACGAATCAGTTGTCCAGACAGTCAATGCAGATGCTTCGATATTCCTAAGTGATTTTGACATTTCAAATCAACGTATAGAAGGCACTTGGACGGTCGAAACGCCATCCGACGACGACTTCATGGGGTTCGTATTCGGATACCAAGATGAAGGTCACTTCTACCTCTTTGACTGGAAGCAACGCAGTCAGAGCCACCGCGGGTTTGCGGAGCAGGGAATGAGCATCAAGGTTGTCAGCGCTGATTTGGCTTCCCCGGTATCAAATACGCTCAGTGGGTTTGACCTCTGGCAGACCTCCGGAGTCGAAGGTCGTGCTGAGACAATTTTTCACAATACGATTCCTTGGCAAGATTTCGTTGAATACGAATTCGCACTGGACTTTCGACCAGGCGAGTTCACGGTAACGGTAACTCAGGATGGAACCGTACTGGAGGAGGTTACCTTGGCTGACGCAACCTACGCAGATGGTCGTTTCGGCTTCTACAACTACTCGCAGGGGAATATCCGCTATAGCGGGTTTACCCGACAAGCAGTCGTTGAATCGGCCTACACGTATGTTGTTCAGGCATTTGACCCAGACGATGACGAATTGTCCTTTTCATTGAAGTCAGCGCCAGACGGAATGCGAATTAACTCCTCAAGTGGAGCCGTTTCGTGGGGGCCGACCGCCGATCAAGTTGGCAATCACGATGTCACGGTCGAAGTCAGTGACGGCAACGGCGGGATCGCGATCCAGGAGTTCGTTGTTTGCGTGCACCCCGATCCGACAAATCATGCGCCGGTGATTGTCAGTCGTCCGGGTGAAAGCGTGAATCGCGGCGTCGACCCCGTCTTCCGCTATGACATCGAAGCCGTCGATCCCGACTCGGACCAACTTCGGTTCGAGAAGGTGGATGGGCCAGACGGTTTACAGGTCGAACCCGATTCGGGGCTGGTGACTTGGGACACCGCGGATGTCGCTGTCGGAGCATTCGATGTTTCGGTTCAAGTTGCCGACGGACGTGGCGGAATCGATCAGCAGACGTTCACTGTCAATGTGTCCGACGAAGCATTTGGATCAATTCGTGGAATAAAGTTCGAGGATGCCAACGTCAACGGGCAACGCGGAGCGGAAGAACCATCTCTCGACGGCTTTGTTGTCTATCTCGACCAGAATCTGAATGGAGTGCTGGATCAAGATGAGCGAAGGACGATCACGGACTCGGAGGGCCGTTACGCCTTCGATGATCTTTCACCGGATACTTACTACGTCCGTGAACAAGTTCCTAGCGGGTGGAATCAAACGTTTCCGTTTGAGGGTGTTGTTGGAGACAGTGTCATTTCCAACGGCGGTTTCGAGGAGGGTTCCACGACAACCAACTTTGAAACATTTACCCAGGGAGAGCTGCTTTCACAGCATTGGATTGTCACTGAACCCACCATTGATGTCGTCCACCGGAACCATTTCTTGGCATCCCGTGGAAACTATGCCATTGACCTGACGGGCACTCCCGGAGCCGGTGCAATCGAGCAAACGTTTGCCACCGATGTTGGAAAGCGATATCTCGTTGAGTTTGATTTAGCAGGCAACCCAATTAGCGGTCCGGCAATCAAGGAGCTCGAGGTATCCGCCGGCGGCCACGTTGAAAACTTCCAATTCGACATTCGGCCCTTCAATTCGTCGAATCTTCGTTTCATTCGTCAGCAATTTGAATTCGAGGCAACGTCAGATTCGACGACTCTGAAGTTCGATTCGTTGACTGAAGGACAGTTTGGACCGGCGATCGATTCGGTCTCCGTTCGCGAAATCGCACCGGCTGGCTATCACACGATCGTCCTGAACGAGAAGGTCATCGTCGACGGCGTGGATTTCGGAAATGTTCGTGAGGCGACTCCAGACAACGCTCCACCAACCATCGTGTCCGAGCCGCTGCGAACCGCCGAGACCAACGCGCTGTTTCGCTACGACGCCCTAGCCACCGATGTCGACGGTGATCCGATTGAGTATTCCGTCCTGAATGGACCGACCGGCTTGACCGTGCATCCCACACTCGGTGCCGTCGTGTGGATTCCCTCCGAAGACCAAGCCGGTCTACATGACGTCGTCTTGCAGGCGCGCGATGGCCTCGGTGGATTGGATAATCAGTCCTTTCAAATAGATGTGAGTCTGCCGAACGCTGCACCAATCATCACCTCACAAGCACCTGAAACCGTCGTCGCCGGAGCGAGCTTCACCTATCGGGTCCGGGCACAAGATGCCGACATGGATGAATTGTCCTACTCGGTCACCGGAATCGATGGTGCGGTCATTCAGCTGGTGGAACAAACCAATGAAAATGATGAATTGATCGACCGGTTTCAGAAAGTTCGCTACGAAGTGCCCGCAGAGGCCGCCGGAAGCGAACTGGTACTGACTGTGATCGTGAGTGACGGTCGCGGCGGTGTCGCTGAGCAAACTTCAACCATCCGCGTGGTGGCACCCGGCACAGCGAACGTTGCACCCCGCATCGATGACCAAACTTCGCCCACTGCCGCTCGGTTTGGCCTGGCGTGGTCGTACCCGGTGATCGCGACCGATGCGGACGGCGACGCACTGACCTACACGCTCGACGACGGTCCTGCCGGGATGACGATTTTGGATGCGGGTATCGTTCGCTGGAATCCGGAAAACGCGTCAGAAGGCTCTTTCACGTTCACTGTGAACGTTTCGGATGGAAATGGTGGCAGCGACTCGGAAACGTTTGATGTTCCAGTTCTGAGTCTAGACGCGAATCGCGATCCCGTGATCACGTCGGTTCCCGTCGCCGTGGCCGTGCTGGATCATGCCTATCAATACGATCCGGTTGCACGAGACGCGGACCGCGATCCGCTTGTCTGGTCGCTGGATCAAGCCCCACGCGGCATGTCCATCGACCCGCAAACCGGATCGATTCGCTGGCGGCCCGATGACCAACAACTTGGGGTGTTTAGGGTCGCGGTGACGGTCACGGACCCATTCCTGGGAGCGTCCACGCAAACTTTCGAGTTGCATGTTGGCTGCAACAACCTGCCGCCCGCGATCCTTTCGGTGCCCCCCACGTCGGCACTGACCGACCGCGTCTACCTGTACGCTCCTCGTGGCGAGGACTCGGAAGGTGACACGCTTGCTTGGTCGCTCGGCGACGCTCCGGCGGGCATGAGCATTGACGCGGTCAGTGGCGTGATTCGATGGACGCCAACCACCGACCAAATCGGTGGTCACGATGTGCTTGTTGAAGTCAGTGACGGCGTTTCGACGGCCATTCAAACCTATCGTGTTGTTGTTGTCAGTTCCGACGATCCGGTGGCCCCCAATGATCCAACCCAAGGCACGAAGGGGAATCGTGCTCCGATCATCACATCACAACCAACCTTCGCAGCGGAAGCGGGTCTGCTGTACCAGTACTCCGTCGTCGCCATCGATCCTGATGGAGACGCCATCTCGTATTCACTCGGCGATGATGCTCCGGCCGAAATGCAGATCGATTCGGTATCCGGCTTGATCACCTGGACTCCCACGATCGCCGACGTCGGTGACTACACGATTAGCATTCACGCCACCGACGGCGTCGGTGCAACGTCCACACAGGGATACCTGCTGAGCGTCCGCGAAAACCAATCGCCGGAGATCACTTCGACCGCTCCAACCGAGGTCATTCTTGGTGCGGTTTACCGCTACACCGTTCGTGCGACCGATCCGGACGGCGACGAACTGACTTATCAGCTTCAATCAGCCCCCGACGGCATGACCATTGATGAACGGGGCCGAATCCTGTGGCAGACCGATGTCGATTCGACCGAACCGCAAACGGTGACGGTGCGAGTCGCGGACGATCGTGGTGCCAGCGATGATGAAACGTGGGCGATCACCACTGTCGCTGATACCCAAGCACCGATCGTTGCCGTCACGGTTCAGGCCGGTACGGCGACCTTCCGACAAGATGGTCAAGTCGATCTCGGCTCAAACTACATCGTTCAGGTTTCCGCGACCGACAATGTCGGCATCGCCGATCTCTCACTCCTGGTAAACGGTGATCCGGTAGCACTCAACGCTGCCGGTTCGGTCACGCTACCCGCACTCGTTACCGGCGACGTTCTGCTGCAAGCCACCGCGACCGATACCGCCGGCTTGCAAGGTAGCCAGACACTGACCATCAGCATCGTCGACTCGGTGACGAACAATCCCGGCGACGGCGACGACCGACCGCCGCGTCCCGACCCCAACCTGGGCGCAAACGAGCGACCTATCGTTACGATCACCAGCCCCACACCGGCCAGCACAATCAGCAACGTCGTGCCGATCATCGGTACCGTTGACGATCCCGACGACAACCTCTGGTACTACCGAGTTTACTACGCGCGCGCCGATCAGGTCTCGTTGACCAACCTTGATGTCAACGATCCCGATTGGGTCGTGCTGAAACAAAGTACCGAGGAAGTCATCGAAGGCGAATTGGCGGTCTTTGATCCATCTGCGCTAACCAACGATCCTTACGCCATCATTGTTGCCGCATACGATTCCAATGGTCGCGGTTTCATTCAACCGACGATGTTGTATGTCGAAGGCAACGTGCAAGTCGGCAATTTCCAACTGGCGTTCACGGACCTCAGCATTCCACTGGCCGGTATTCCTATTGAGGTCAGCCGGGTCTACGACACGGTCAACGCCCAGGATGAGGGCGACTTCGGTTTTGGCTGGACTCTTGGTGTTCAAGATGCGCGGATTTTCGAGGCTGCCGCAGTGGGTGCCGGTGGTGCCTTCAATCCTGGAAACGATAAGTTCCATCCAGATGCAACAAAGGTTTATTTAACGAATCCAGCGGGTCAGCGAGTTGGTTTCACCTACAAAGAGCAACTGATATCGGCCAGTTTCTTTGGAGGAATCTGGCGACCCTACTTCGAGCCCGATCCAGGCGTTTACGACACGCTGACCATCGACGAAACCCAAGTTGCTCGTGGCGGTCTTGTTGGTGCGCTCAGCCAAGGCATCAATCCGGACAACTACACGCTGACGACCAAAGAGGGCACTAAATATCGCTACAACCAATTTGCGGGTCTCGAGACAATCACGGACCTCAACGGGAACATCGTCACCTTCACGGACGACGGAATCAGCCATTCGTTGGGCGATGAAATCCAATTCGTGCGTGATCACCGGGGTCGGATCAGCCAAATCGTCGATCCGGCGGGCAACGCCATCCGGTACGAGTACGACCTGGCCGGTGACCTCGTCCGTGTGACGAATCAAGCGGGGCTGGAAACGCGATACGAGTATTTGCAGAACCCAGCCCATTACCTGGACGAAGCCTACGATTCGCTTGGCAATCGAGTCTTGAAGGCGGTTTACGAGCAAAACGTCGAAACAAATCAATTTGAATTCAAAGGCGTCATCGACGCTGCCGGCAATCGAGTCGACGATCGTGACTTCGATACCGATGCAAACACCGGAGTCATCCGCGATGCCAACGGCAACGCAACGACGCTGATTTATGACGATCGTGGCAACGTGCTGGAGGAAATCGATCCTTTCGGCAACACGACCGTCCGCGTTTACGGCGATCCCGCAAATCCCGACTTGGAAACACGCATCATCGACCGTGATGGAAACGTGGTCGACCGAAGCTACGACGATCGAGGGAACCTGCTAACCATCGTCGAAATGGGCAGCGATGAAAGTCCATTAACCGAGCCCATTGAAACCACGTTCACTTATGACCTTGGAAATCGAGTCACCTCGATCACCAACGCCGAGGACTCCGTCACGCTATTCGGCTACGACGAACGCGGGAATCTCACGAGCATCACGAACGCTCTCGGTGACGAATCCAGCTTTACCTATGACGCTTCCGGCAGGCGTGCGTCGTTCACGGACTTTGCTGGCAACACGACGACGTTCACCTATGACGGTGGATGCCAGTGCGGATCGCCGGACCGCGTGACCTACGCGGATGGGTCCTACCAGGTGTACGCCTACAATCAATTCGGCCAAGTTACTCTGGAGCAGACCTTCGAAGCCGATGGAACGTTGGTTGAGCAACAGGAAACGGTTTACGACAACTTGGGCCGGACGCGTCAGCAGTTCAGCGGTATTGCCGGCGATCCGGATCATCCTCGCACCATCGTGCTGTCGTTCTATGACGGGCATCTGCTGGACTGGGAGGCGGTCGTTAGTCCCGAATCGCTTGACGAAAATGGCAATTTCCTGGAGAGCCCCGCAACGCCGGTTGATGAACGCAGCAGCCGAATCACCGATTTTGAATATGACTCGAACGATCGTTTGATCCGCCAAACCGATGCCGAAGGTGGCGTGGTCGAGTTTCGCTATGACGAAGTCGGCAATCGGATTCTGCTGCAAGACCCCGTCGGCAACATCACGACGTGGATCTACGACGATCTGAATCGGGTCGCCGAGGAACGCGATCCGCTGTCCAACGATGGCTTTTCGATCGACGAAGCCATCGCGGCATTGGCGGTGCCCAGCGGAGCCGATCCAAACACCGACACTCCGGCGGATCATGTGCGGGCGTTCGCTTATGACAGCGAGGGCAACCAGGTCGAGATGATCGACCGCAACGGGCGCCGCCGCGAATTCGATTACGACTATGCGGGACGTTTGGTGGCAGAACGCTGGTACGCTTCCGAGACGAACGAATTGGTCGAAACGATTACTTTCGGCTACGACTTGCTTGGCAACATGCTGACGGCGACCGATGCAAACAGCGACTACGCATTCACCTATGACGTGCTGAATCGTTTGACGTCGGTCGACAACAATCCCAGGGGCATTCGCGAAGTCCCGCAAGTGATCCTGTTCCACGAATACGATGCCCAGGGCAACGTCACGCTGACTCGCGACGACGCGGGAGTGACCGTGGAATCCGAATACGATTCCCGCAACCGCTTGGCGGTGCGCAAGTGGTACGACGCCGATGGCGGCGGCGATGTCGATGACGCGCAAGTCGACTTCTTCTACAACGCGGCGGGTCGTGAATCGGAAGTCCGCCGTTACAGCGACCTCGACGCGAACACACTGGTCGGCCGCACGGTCCGAACTTACGACACTGTCGGCCGCAGCGACATCCTGAACCACGTCAACGCCGTTGATGAACTACTAGCGGGCTACGACTACGACTATGACTTCGGCGGATTGTTAATCCACGAAGCCCGCACGCATCAGGATGCTCAGTATGAGCAGACGATTGACTACGAGTATGACCTGACTGGACAGCTCACCTTTGCCGACTTCGACACCCAGAACGATGAGCGTTTTGTTTACGACGCCAACGGCAATCGAATCACCAGCGAGAACGGTGATGACGTTCGCAACTACACAACGGGCCCGGCGAACCAACTCGAATCCGACGGCATCTACAACTACGAGTACGACGGAGAAGGCAATCAGGTCAAACGGATCCACATTGAGACCGGCGAAACCAGAACGCTCCAGTACGACCATCACAATCGTCTAGTGCGAGTCGACGATTGGAGCAGCGACCCCGGCGACCCCAACAATCCCGCCACCGGAGCCGTGCTTATTCAAACGGTTGAATACACGTACGACGCCCAGGGTCGCCGAATCGCAAGGGAAGTCGATCCCGACGGAGCTGCCTCGCAGCAAAGCGAAGAAGAGTTCTACTATTACCACGGCAACAACGTGTGGGCCGATTTCAACGATGGCGCAGAATCGGTATCGAGGTACTTGTTTGGGAATCGAATCGACCAGAATCTTGCGCAATTTGGCTTGGATTCGGGGATGATTTGGTATCTCCGTGATCGGCTAGACACAGTAAGGCGACTGGCTAACGAAAATGGAGAGGTTGCAACCAAAGTTGAATACAGCCTCTTTGGTGCACCGATCGCGGTCGAGGGTCAGATGTTGGATGGACGATTCTTGTTTACAAGTCGCGAACTTGACCAGGCAACAGACACATATTTTTTTCGTGCTAGAACTTACTCCCCGAGTCAGGGGAAATTTCTCAGTGAAGACCCTATTGGTTTCGCCTCATCCGAATTAAATCTGTCCAGATTCGTATTTAACTCTCCAGTTGGCTTCAACGACCCTTCGGGTTTGTTATCGCTATCGGAAAGTAGTTTTCTGTTATCGGCAAGCTCGCTCGTGACAGTCGGTGTAGTTAGCTTTGTCGGCGCGGGGCTCGTGGTTTTGTTCAACTCAGGACCGGCGACGATCGAGACAAGCGGCTTACGGAGCATACACACTTCAGGGGAGATAAATGCACTTCGTCACTGCGTCTGGATGGCTCGTTCGTCGAGCGTAATTGGGCCTTTGCTAGCAGTGACTTTTGGCGAATTGTTTGAGGCGGCAAATCTCTACGAAGGCGATTACTTGATCGATCGTCACAACAACTTGGTGGGGGCGGGGCTAGGCGCAGGAAGGAGGCCAGGCGAAGACTTTCTTCAATTATGCAGGTCGTCGCTCCCGCCCGGCGGATCCTTAAACGTTGGCGGCGGTTTTTAGGGTCGAACAAAGTTGTAGACGCGGCGTCCTGCGCGCGTTCAATCACGACAGAGGGAGTTTCAGCGACCTTCGCGATGGGACGGAACACGGATGGCTTCAGCCAAGACCAGATCGAGGAGGACTCTCTCGCTGTCAAAGTTTAACGGTTGCTCTGATTGTCTGCCCTGCACGGGCTTGTCCGATGATGCGATCGGCAGAATCGGCACAGCCGGAACTCGGGATTGCCGATCCTCCCGGTTATTCGGAAGCATGTGGTCGATTTTTGCTTCCCGATCCCCGGTGATTTGGAGAAATCTCGATGCGTTTGTTTGCCTTGATGGCTTTGCTGTTTTCGCTGCTGACGCCGAGTTGGGTGCATGCTCAATCCTGCGACGATGCGATTTGCTCGCACTCCGGCCCCGCGGCGGAACTGGGCTGTGATGGTTTTTGCGAGTCGCTGTGGGACGAAAACCCACGGTCTCGGAAACGGTTGATGGATCGTACGCCGGCCATGATCGGCGACTTCTTTGCCGGTTCACCAACTCGCCTGATGGGCATGTCGACGGTGGATCGATTGCTGGTTGTTGCCAATGATTTGGACGCACCCGCCGGTCCGCTCAACACCGCCGCCGCGCTAACCATCACCGAGACGGGACCCGTTGGCATTTTTGAAACGGATCTGGCCAACATTCAACAGGTGCAACAACTTCTCCAAGCAGGACAGCCACTGCCTTTTGCCGTCAATGTGGGAGTCATCGCAGACGACGCGACACTGACCACAGGCCAAACGGTTGGCCAAATTCAGGCTTTGCTGGCGTCGACCGCCGACGGATACGACATCATTGGGCTGATCGCCCCGCCGGGAACCTACATCAATGGAGTCAACGCTCTGTTCCAGGCTCGCAACGGCACCGGTGGCACGACGGTTCTCGACACTTCGGGCTCGGGTGCGGTGCTGCAAGGCGGCACGGACACGCTGAACGGTGGCGAAGATTTCGACGCGTTCTATTTCTTTGACTATCAAATTGCGCTGAATCTGCCTGTCCCCGATGCATCGAGCGGCGGTGTCGGACGTTTAAAAATCGCCGAAGGTGGTAGTGTGCTACCGCAAGACCGCGTTTACTTTCGCTACAACTATTTTGGCGACGTGGCTTATACAACGGGCGGCCTTGGCATCAGCCGTTTTACACCCGGGTTTGAGCGAACGCTTTACGATGGACTGCTTTCGTTGGAAGTGAGAACACCCTTCGCCAGTGGTACCGCCACCGACGTGTCAACCAATGGCTTGGCTTCCTTCGGTTCCACCGATACCAAGTTTGGCAACGTCACGATGTACTTAAAGGCGTTGCTGCTTCAGCAAGACGGGTTGGCGCTTTCCGGGGGACTGGGGCTTTCATTGCCCACCGCCGACGATGTGTCGGTGGCGATGCAAGGTGCTTCGCCGCTGCTAAGAATTGATAACCAAGCGGTCCACTTGCAACCCTTTTTGGGACTGTTCCATAGCCACAGCGATCGACTTTACAGCCATGGGTTTCTGCAATTTGATTTTGCGGCAAGTGGCAACGACACCTACGTCAATTTCGATGGAAGCGGACTGACACGAGCGGGCACGCTGACCGACCGAAACCATTTGTTTATCGACTACGGCATCGGATACTGGTTGTACCGCAACGACGCCAAGAAGGGCTTGACCGGTGTGATCCCGACTTTTGAAATCCATCACACGACGTCGATCAGCGATGCCGATGCTGTGGTCGCGGGCCCACTGACGATCGGCGGAGCAGCCGGCGATACCAGCTTGACCAATATCGTCGCCGGAACCACGTTCGAGTTCGGTCAGAACAAGAACGTCACCGTCGCTTACACGGGTTCATTGGATGGCGACGACCAGCAATTCGGCGACAGCCTTCGGCTGATGGTCAGCCAACAGCGTTAATGCGGCGATCGGGACGGATTTAGCCAAATGCCAGTCCCGAAGCGGGCGTGTTGGGTGCTCGAGATTCGGCAGAAAGATGGAAGGCAGACAAATCAAAAGCATGGAACTTTCTGCCCGACTTCTTTCTGCCCGACGTTTTTTGAGCAAGAAGATCTGAGTTTGGTTGCCGAGCGTAATGCTCTGGTCACGCCCTAATTTTTTAATCCCACTAGTCTTTTAACCCTCTCAACGATCTGGGGCCGGCTAGCCTGTCGCGCTGGCCGAGCAGTCCTAGGTTGGTGCCATGCATCTCCAGTGCGTTGTTGGTTGACTGTGTCGATAATCAAGACGAGAGTAGGTGGCCGATGGTCCGAAATCGCAGTCGTTATCAACATTGGAGCCATTGCTATGGATCGAGAGGAATTGAACGAATGGATCCGATCCGTTCCAATTCGGATCACGATGAACAGTGGCGATACCATTGATCTCACCAATCGCGAGTTGGTGACGGTGAGTTCTGTGGCTGCGGTCGTTCTCGTTCGCTGCGATGATGGCAAGTACCGCCATCGAGTCTATCCACTGGTGACCATGAGCAAGATCGAGCAGCTAGAACCGACTTCGCGATCTAGCTGCAATTCAGGGATCGCTTGAGGTGGCCTGGGTTCCCCAGTGTCGAAGTGCACTGTCCCCGATTCGCTGCTTTTTTCTGCCGACATTTGCTGCCGGACTGCGTTTACAAGGGTGAAGATCGATCCACACCAGATTTGCCAAGCAAGAAAGAACGTGTGCTACGCCCGTTCACTTTTCTTTCCCTGGTCCCCAATTACCCAGGTGCACTGTCCCCCGTCTCCGTTGTCCCCCGTCTCCGTTGCTCCGGCGAATTGCTCTGCTCGCCGCCGACTGCTTCGTCCCGGCAGTTTCGGCTTCGCGTCGCCGCCGGTCTTTGCCACAAGCCGGACTTCGCCCCGGGGTGCGAACCCCGAAGATTCCTTTGGAGTCAAAGAAGCATGCGAAGTCGAAGACGCCGTTGGAATCCTCGTCCAAAGTTACACTTGGTCCTCGAACTTCGCGGCTTCTAACCTCAATCCAATATCCCCTCCTGGCGTTTCGATGGAATATCTCGGGTGGATTCTTGCGTGCGGCCTGCTGGCTTTTCTCGGATTGAAACGGCAGCGATACGGGGTCTACTTTTCGGACGAATCGCCCGATTCTGTTGCCGGATTGCTGACCAAGCATTTCGAACCGCTTCCGGTCAGCGAGATCACGATCACGGACCGGCAGTTCCCGTTCCGAGTGCGAGCAGATCTGCAAAAAGCGGTAGACAAACTTGTCAACCAAGACTCAACAATCATCCACTTCTTTGGCGTGCGACGTGAATACTCTCACGAACCCGTGACGCTTTCGGGCTGCCTTGTCGAGTCAGATAACAATCCGGCTGTTTCAACCCCACCAGAGCATGAAGAACTCGACGTGGGCGATGAAGAACCGGTTCGCGTGCTCAAAAACGGACTCTGGATGCTGGAAAAAGACGGCATTCGATACGTCGTCCTGCTTTCACCGTCCGGACACTATGGCTGCGTTACCGGCTTGCAGTTTCAAGTCGCGACCCCGAATTCCCCGGAAGGAAGTCAAATTTCGCAGACCTTCTTCAAGGGTCTCGAAGAAGCGATTTTGCGGGCAGACTCGTACCGCGGAAAAATCCTCTCGCTTGAACAAAGCGATCACAATTACACGGGAGAATCCAGCGGTATCACCGTGCACAAACTGCGGCAGGTGGAACGTGAACAGGTCATCTTGCCGGAATCCACGATTCGCCTTCTCGAACGCAACGTGATCGATTTTGTCCGCCATCGTGATCGGCTCGCTCAATTCAACCAGTCCACGAAAAAGGGCTTGCTGTTCTACGGCCCTCCCGGTACGGGCAAGACGCACACGCTCCATTATCTGTCCCGTGCGCTTCGAGGGCACACGACACTACTCATTTCAGCGGAGCAGGTGGTGATGCTCGGCGAATACATGACCCTGGCAAGGCTTCTTCAGCCAAGCATCGTCGTCATGGAGGACGTCGATCTGATCGCACGAAATCGCACGGAAATGAGCAGCGCTGGCGAAGAGGTCATGTTGAACAAGTTGCTCAACGAGATGGATGGACTGAAAGAAGACGCTGATATTCTGTTCATTTTGACAACGAACCGGCCGGAAACGCTCGAAGCTGCCCTCGCGGCACGACCCGGACGAATCGACCAAGCCATTGAATTTCCGCTTCCCGACGAGGAAGGACGGGCGAAGCTCGTTCGACTCTATTCACGGGGGATCACGCTGGATCCGGACTGCGTTGCCGAAATTGCTCGGCGATCCGAGGGGGTCAGCGCCGCCTTCATCAAGGAGTTGATGCGAAGAATTGTGCAGTACCACCTTGAACGTGATGGAAACGGGGAAATCAATCGAGAGGACATCGACAACGCTCTCGACGAAATGCTCTTCAAAGGCGCTTCACTGAATCTGAAATTGCTGGGAGCTTCCGGAAGAACTTTAGGGGAAACCGAGGCCCCGCAAGTCGTCCCTGAATAGCTGGAAGCGATTCTCGGGGCGATCGAGGCAGATCTTTGAGGATTTTTTGATTCGTGGTCACTTTCGGAGTTGGTCGAGACCGGGATGATCCTTCGGCAACTTATAAACGCGGAAGACTCGACCGGGACCTGGGAGGTGGAAGTCCAGCAGCATTTCTCCGTCTCTGCTGACTTCGAACACCCGTTTGTTGTATGAGTTGACGACGAGCGTGTTCCCGTTCGGGAGTCGGCTCGCCCCGCTCATGAAGGGGCCGTACCAGCTATCGATCGGGTCCGGCTCGTACTCCCAAACGACGCCTGCGGGTCGATTCGCCTCGGGAAGCTTGACTTCAAGAACCGCAGAGTGAAATGCCCCCAAGCCGAACGGGCCAGCTCGCTCGACGTTCTTGAGTTTGCCGTCTCGGTTGTTGTGCACCAGAAAGTCACCCTCGTGCGGCAAGCCATCATCAAGCCATCTCGCGTCATGCTGGCCACCAAGAATTCCTTTGCCCCATCGGTCGACGATATCGCCCGTTGCACGATTGATGATAAAAACCTCGCCATAAATCAAGGAACTGACAAGGATTCGATTTTGACTAGGGTCGTAGTCGATTGAATTAAAATGCAGCTGGCGTTCTCCAACGCCCTCCACATTGATCGCCAGCTTGCCGACTGATGCTGCGTCATCCGCTGATGTCATGTGATCCGCCGCGTCCCACTCCCAGACGATCGACGTGCTCCCGTCGGAAACGTTGGGCTTAATCTCGAGAATCTTCTCGAACCAGCGGATGTCCGCGTCGGATTTTCCTCCCAACGCCTCGACCTGCTCCGGCGTCTTTGCTTCGTAGGATAGCACCAGGATGTTCCCGTTCGGCAGCGGCTCCATATCGTGATGGAGAACATGCTGGCCAACCTTGATTCGGGAATATTCCCAAACGGTGTTCCCCTTCCAATCGACGAGCTCGACAATCCCGTGAGCACCAACGGTGAACTTCTTCATCAGCAGCCAATCCTGAGGGGCGACCTGCCGGAGGAGCAACCCGTTGTCCAACAGATAGGCCGCGGTGCCCTCCGGCATGAATCGTTTGGTCGGCCAGACATGAATCTGCTTTCCGTCTGTGTCGAGCAAATACGTTCCCGTATTGATCTGCACATCGGACGACACGCCCGACTCGGAATACAGGAAGTAGCCGTCGAACGCAGCGGGATTCGTTCCGGGCAAAATATTGCGCGAATACCGGGGAAAGGTAATGATTTCCTCCAGCAGTGGCCCTACTCCCTCAATCGGATTTGCCTTTGTCTGACCGCCCCCCAGCCGAGTCCGTTGGTCGTAACACTCTTCTCTTGAAAGAAACCCGTCTTGATTCTCGTCCAACCGCGAAAGCTGATCGGCCGCACGTTTTCTCTCTCGCACGGAGATCTCGCAATCGCCGTCTCGGTCAATCACGCGGATCGTCGTTTGAAGACGTAGGTATCCAAAAAAAGGTCCCGGCCCACCAAGCTCCGATTGATTCAAGATTCCGTCATCGTTCTGGTCGACGTTGGCCAGGAGCAATTCGGCTTTTTCTATTTCACTTTTGCTGATTCGTCCGCTGCCATCGGCGTCCAATGCTTCAAAGACGACGTACTTGTGATTGGCCCCGTACTCGGCGGATAGACAAATTTGTGTGACGTTCGCGACGAGCATGATCACGCTGAATCTGTAAAACATGGACTCAAGTCTCGTTCGTGTAAAAATCAGGCAACGCGGATACTCATACCGAGTGAAGCCGGAGGCACTTGTTGGTCGTCGGATCCAAGTGCACTGCTTGAATGACGGCGAACATCACTCGATGCCACGTGCGGACGGAAGACGCGGCTCTGCACAAACCGTACCGAATTGGCGTCCGATCAAATAGCTGGCAAAATGAAGGGTCCAGGCGTCTCCATCGTGGACTACCCGAGGGCGCGCACAGGGGCACGCGGGGACAGGCACGAGGCGCACGCGGGGACAGAGACGCACGCGGGGCCCTCGAAACCCAGGCCACCTCACTGGGTTGCCCAATATCGAAGTGATCGCGGTAGGGACCGCCGTTGCCGGCGGCCCCCCGCACAGATCCGGACGTGAGCGTCTAACTCATCCGGCTCCTCCATCGGATCCAAACGATCAGGCATCGCAAGGACGCCGTACCTGTCGCGGTCACTGGGCGATGCGTCAGACGCGAACCTGGCTCGGAGTCCAGAACGTCCACCACCACGGTGACTCTTCTCCTTTGGTAGCCTCCTTCCCTCGACCCACTCCGCCGCGACGGTCATCGCGTTGTTCACGGGCGTCGACGGTACTACGAAGCTATCTGACTTCCCACCAGCGTTCATGTCGAGCGTGCCCGCAGAGCGGTTCCTCGACCGGACCAAGCAAAGACCTTGGCCACCGATGGGATCTCCCGGTTCTCGCGTTTGGAATTTCCACGCATGCACAGGTTCTTCGACTCCGCGGTGCCCCGTTCGAACTCGCCATGAATCGTTCGACCGGGTATTGCCTTCCCCTGACAGTGACTGGGTCGGCACACCGAATTGGTGATTTCGGAGCTCCATAGCTGGCCTACGTTTCCCCCGTAGCGGACGCTCAGCACGATGTTGTTACCTTCATCGCACCTCCGTCGAGGGCCGAAGCAGTTGGCTAAACTTTCTTCGTAAGAAACTTTCATTCTCCATTCCAAACCGGTTTATCCCGGCAC
>JBCCOI010000065.1:0-19440 GCA_039025515.1 Planctomycetota bacterium | reverse complement strand
TCCCCGATCCGGGTATTAGAAACAGCATGGCCACGCGAGGGTCTTGCACGATATTGCGAAGTGAGTCGATCCTGTTGTTGCCGCGACGATCCGGTAAATGGAGAGTCTTGTCATCGATGACCCGAACGACACCGTCAAGGTCACCACGTGGCGAGCAATCAAGACCGTCGGGACCGCTGGTTGCCAATGCAAGGAATCGTGAAGCATGTATAAAAGCCACGTACTCTGGAATCAAACGCGAAGTCACCTTCACGACTGCTGACTCTCCGGGAGTTCCGTAGATCGCCTTGAGCTGCTCGATGCTTTCGATTCGGTTCATTTGGGTTCGGCTTTGGATTCGAGATTACCTGGCGAACAGCACAGTTCGACGGTTGCTAATTGAACTCTTCGGGGATGGGTTTGCCGTGTGGATCATTATTCGGCGCGTCGGTTTGTTCAGACAACTGCTCACGCATCGCGCGATCCGTAAAGTGCTCGAATCGTTCGGCGGAACCGTGAATTCGATCCGTTTCCAGACCGGCTTGATCGACAAGGTACTGCTCCCAGAGACGATGACTTCTGACTAACTGTTTGCCGCGTTCACGACCTTGGTCGGTCAGTTTGATCAACGCCCCATCCTCGATATCGCCCGTTCTCCGTAGCCACCAAACCGAAAAACGAATCGCCACCGGACCTGCCAACAAGCTCTTGCCGAGACCGGTGTGATTTGCGTGATCGCGACCTGATTCTTCACCACGAAAAAGAGAGGCCACCACATCGTCGCACAGAATTTGAAATGAAAGTAATTGTCTGCGAGTCCACTTGGTGACAATGCCGTGTGACGGAGAAAGCGTTGCCGCGGCGCCGAAGAAGCATCCACCGACAACGGCAATCATGCTTGCCGTCGTCGTGCTTGAATACCCAAACCAAGACGGAACGAACACTGCCGACAAATGTCCAAATAATGCGGAGCTCGCTCCGAGCAAGATTGAGAGACCGATCATCCAGCTCAGACGATCGGTCAGAAGATAAGCAGTCGCCCCCGGGACGATAAACATCGCGACAACCAAGATGCTCCCCACGCTTTCGAAACAAGCAACCGCTGTGACCGAGACCAAGATCATCAGGAAGTAGTGCATCCGGTTCGCCGAAAATCCCATCGTCGTGGCCAAAGACGGATCAAAAGATGTGAGACACAATTCCTTAAAGCAAAGGATGACGAAAACGAGGTTCACGCCCGCCACGATTGATAGAACAACAATGGACCGCGGAACCCGGAAACCTCCGATCGAGATCCGGTCGAGCGCTGCCGGTTCCATCGCGCCGTACAGAACACAGTTTGGATCCAGGTCTATCCTGTCGGCAGCCTGAACCATCATGACCAACCCAATTGCGAACAGCGTGGTGAAAACGACGCCCATCGAAGCGCCTTCGTCGACCTTCCCGACACCACGCAACCATTCCGTAAAGAATGCCGTCAACGCACCCACGATGACTGCTCCCAAAAACATCAGCGGGCTGCTACGGGATTGACTGAGAATGAACGCGATGGCGATCCCGGGAAGTACGGCGTGAGTCATCGCATCTCCAAGCATGCTCATCCGCCGAAGCACCAGAAAGTTGCCGAGCAACGCACATGCGACCGAAGCCAGAATTCCGATCACGATGATCCAGCCATCAAGCGCCCAAGACAACGTTACGGCATAGAGCGACAACGGCATCATTCGGCTCGCTCCGTCGCATCGGTCTCTTCAGCCACTCGCTTGTGCATCTCGTGGTCAACAGACATCGCGACATCGTGAGGAGACGCGGGAACGACGACTGTCATGCCATTTGCATCCAGTAGATCCTCGAGTTGATCGACGACTTCGGGACCCAACACGTGTTCGATTTTGTCCGCGTCGCGGTCGACGTTGCCGGTTGCTACCTCGGCGTACGTGATCAAATACATTTCCCAAAGTCGATGCTGACGCGTCAACCTGGCCGCCTCATAGAAACCCGCCTGCGTGAGTGAACACTTGGGTCCACGTCGCCGAAGCAAATCATCTTCAACCGCGCGATCGATAGTTCGTGTCAGACGTTGCGAAGACCAACTCCGCATCGAAAGCAATCGACTGAATTCGACGGGGATCTTTCGAAATGCCGATAGTTCACGTGCGGGCTCATGACGAGCGGTTGAATCAGCCAAAGACTCTGCTTCGATGCACTCCAGCATTGCGCGCAGCAAGTGCTGACGATCGACCCGTCGGCCCAGTCGTAGGCGGCGATACCAACGCACGAAGAGTCCTCGTCTTCGTCCGGCAAAAAGACTGACAAAAAAGAAGACAGCACACACCAATACAATCGTCGCACCGGACGGCAAGCCCGGCGTCAGTGCGCTGGCCATTGCCCCTGTCGCCCCGCCGGCAGTACCAAGAGATGACGCAATCAACGTTGTCGTCGTCAGCGAGTCCGTCCAAAACCTCGCCGCCGCCGCCGGGATTACCAGCAACGCAATCATCAAGATGATGCCGACCGCTTGATTTCCAACGATGGTGATCAGTACCACCATCATGAGAAGAACAACATCCAGAAGCAGCGTCGGATATCCGCGTGAACCCGCGAAAACTTCGTCGAAGCAGAGCAGCTTGAATTCCTTGAAAAGCAGAAAGCATCCGACCAGTGCGGTTAACGAAACCAATCCGATGCGTTGCGCATCGGCCGCTCGCATCGAAGCGGTTTTCCCATAGATAAAGTCTGAGAGGCCTGCTTGATGTCCTCCGTCCGTCTGCTGAATCACGCCCAGCAGCGCCAGCCCCACACCGAAGAAGACACTCAGCACGATCCCCATTGCCGCATCTTCCTTGATGCGTGTCTGATTACGAATCAACAAGATCACGGACACACCCAGCAGCCCGCTAAGCGCCGCGCCGAAAGAGAGTACCGTCGTCGACTTTTCTGGCATCCCAACCGCGGTGGAAATCAGAAAGGCAATCGCGATCCCGGGAAGACTTGCGTGCGCGAGCGCATCGCCCAGCAGCGCGCGTTTCCGAAGCAACATAAAGCTTCCGACCAAACCGGAAGCGCCTCCCAGCATTGCGACGCCCAATACAACGACGCGCGTGTTGTAGTCGCGGAGCAATAGGACGCGAGCCAATGACGAATCGACATCGCCGGAACAACCGGAAAGAAGAAGGGCGAAGAGTCCAAAGCACGCAAGAAATGTCAATTGAGCTCGCCGTCTCGAAGAGGCGATACGGCCAGAACGTTCTTGCACGGTTCGGCGTGTCAAAGTGAAGACTCCCGGCGACGCATCGCTTCTGTAACCTCCTCCAATAAGGTCAGTCTGGGGCCATAGGTCTTCTGCAAGTTCTCTTGCGTGAACGTCGATTCAACCGACCCCTCCCCGACGACTCGCATATTGAGCAAGATGACGTGATCAAAATACTCAGCAACCGTTTGAAGGTCATGGTGAATCACGACGGCTGTTTTGCCTTCCGCCTTCAAGTCATCCAGCAAAGCGACAATTGCCTTCTCGGTCGCAGCGTCTACCGCCGCAAACGGTTCGTCCATTAAATACAAGTCGGCGCGTTGAACCAGCGCGCGGGCGAGAAATGTTCTTTGTTGCTGGCCTCCGGAAAGCTGCGAAATCTGTCGGTCAGCGAGTTCGCCGATGCCGACGCGATGCAGAGCCTCGCGCGCCTGTTCACGATGCCGTTTTGAGACACGACGAAACCAACCGATTTGTTCATAGAGTCCCATCGCGACAACGTCGAGTGCGCTGACCGGGAACTGCCAATCAACACTTTCGCGTTGGGGAACGTATCCGACACGACTTCTCGATTCCCAATAGGACTTGCCGAAGAACTTGACGCGTCCCGATGACTTCGGAATCAGTCCCATCGCGGCCTTCAGCAGTGTGCTCTTGCCGGCTCCGTTGGGTCCGATGATTCCGACCAGCTTTCCCGGTGGCAGATCGAAGCTGATGTCCCAGATGACCGGCTTTCGGTGGTAAGCGACGGTTAAATCATAGACGGAAAGCGGGATCGTTTCCCCACGTTGGTCTTCATAGGCTGCCGCCGGACGTTGGCTGGAATTGGACTCACTCATCGACTCTCGCTCGAAAACCATCCGCCTTTCCGCCGAGTGCCTTTGCCGTTGTCGTTAAATTGTGATCAAGCATGCCGATGTAGGTTCCCTCGTAGCTGCCCGGTGCTCCCATTGCGTCACTGAACAGCGTGCCTCCCTTGACGACTTGATGACCTTTACTGGCCGCACCTTCAATCAACGCTTCGATGTTCTTGGGCGAAACGCTACTCTCAACAAATACGGCACCGACGTTCCGCTGAAGCAGAAGATCGACCAAACCGTTGATCTGTTGTAGCCCGGCTTCAGACTCCGTGGAGATCCCCTGGATCCCGCGAACCTCCAATCCGTAACCTCTTCCGAAGTAGCTGAATGCATCATGGGACGTAATCAGTAATCGACTCTTCTCCGGCACGGTCTTCATCACATCAACACCATATTGGTGGAGCTGATCCAAGGATTGTTGGTAGGCGGAAGCCCGTTCCGTAAACTCTGCCGCGTACTGAGGAAGCTCTTTCGAAAGCCGATCGCTGATCAAGCCGACGCACTGACTCCACAGCGAAACGTCATTCCACAAGTGTGGATCGGCATGGTCTTCCTCGCCTCCGATCAAAGTGGCCGGGTTGATCGCATCCGTTACCGCGAAGACCGGTTTCTCATTTGCAAACCTCTCCAATGTGTCCGCCATTTTGCCTTCGAGCTTCAGACCGCAAAAAAAGATGACGTCCGCATCCATTAGCTTCTGAACGTCATCCCGAGTCGGCATGTACAAATGCGGATCGACACCGCTGCCACAGATCTGAGTGACCTCGACTTGATCGCCACCGACTTCGCGGACCAGATCGGCAACCATCCCAACGGTTGCAACGACATTCAGCTTCCCGGAATCAGCGGCCGAATCTGACGGAGAGTCTCGCGAACATCCACCGAGTGTGAGCAGGCCCATTGCGAGAATCGTGGCAAAACACCGACGACGCATGCGAGAAGGCTGACAGGTTCTCCGCAGCAAATCCCAAGCGACATTGATGAATGTTGGCAGCTGATCGATACGCATAGAGACTATTTCTTTCCTTGAATTGCAAATTACAAGAAGAGGTAAGAGATCGAGTATCCATCCCTCTTCTTGAACAATGGAGACCGCTCGTGCATGCTAATCTAGGCGGCCTTGCCGTGAACGCCCAGACGCATGCGTGCGTGGAATACGCGGAAAGGCGGGGACAAATGTGAAGTAGCCTGCTTCGCGAGATCTTGAGCAAGGCGAGGATACGCTCCTGTAAAGATGAACCATGGCGGTTTCTCTTTCACTACGGTTCACGTCAGCGTTGACCGTTTGCGTGTTGTCATGACGCAAAGATGTCCCTCGTGACGACGTAAAGCTGGGTAAGCTGCGAGAATTCACTGGGACGAATCGTCGTCAACGCATGGACGTGCGACTGTGTATCGAATCGTCGCCGACGATCAGATTGATCGCGCCGAAGGATTTTCCGGCAAGAATTGTGTGCTTGACCCCCCTCTGAATTGGTACACTTCGACGCAGAGGGATCACGAGTGTCGTGATTCTGTTGATTGAAGACCGAACTCTCTCAGAACGTATGAGCGCCGATCCAAGGTTGCGCGGGCTCCGAGTGATCAGGCCTTCTGGACTCTGGAGCTGTATGTAGCGATGAAGATGTATGTGGGAAATCTAGCTTGGGCCGTGACGACGGAGAAGCTGGAAGAGTTGTTCGGTCAATACGGCCAAGTCGATGACGCGATCGTATTGACGGACCGAGAAACGGGACGAAGCCGGGGCTTTGGCTTCGTTACCATGCCCGACGAAGCGGCGAAGGAAGCCATCGATGCACTGGATGGGCACGACTACGAAGGACGTCCCCTCCGAGTTAACGAAGCTCAGGAACGAGCACCTCGTGGCGGCGGCGGAGGAGGTGGTGGAGGCTACCGAGGCGGCGGTGGCGGTGGAAATCGTGGCGGCGGTGGCGGAGGCCGCGGCGGCTGGTAATCCACACCTTCAATTTGAAGAACAAAAACACACGCGGGCCTTGCTCGCGTGTGTTTCTTTTTGGTGTTCTTCAGAACGCACGATCCGGTAGTTGAACTGCCAGGCGAGAAAACTGGTCCAGGATCTCGGTGACGCTGATTGGTGTGCGACCTTCATTTCCACGGGTGAGTCGCTCGATCGTTTCCATCGCAAGTACACCGGCGGAACGGTATCGAATCCCGCTGACGATCGGATCGGCGGGATACACTCCCATCAGCACCGTTTTATTGAACTGAATCCCAGCGGACAGAATGGGAAGCGGAGCATTCATGGTCAGTCCATCCGTCTCCACGCGGTGCAAATTGGTTCGGCCATCGCTGGTGACGAAGACGTCGATGTCAACGTCCGCGGCCGTCGATGTTGAGGGAACGTGGAGCAGCAGAAACTCGGTAACCGTCTTTGCGGCTTCTTCGCCTTTCCTTTCGTCAAACTCCTTCTTGATGAATGTAAATGCAAGGGCGAGTGTTCTGCCGTGAGAGTCCGCGGGCAAACGACTTCCGTCGGCAGCCCCCACGATTCCCAAGACGCGAAATCGCTTGATCGCTGACTCGATCATCGGCTCCGCCGTCACCGTCATCCCCGCGCGCTCGATCTCAAAGAATGCCGCTGAACAATCGGTTCCAAAGTAAAGGCGTCCTTCGTCGTCGTAGTAAAGAGTCGGCTGCACGGCCAGACGATGAGACGCAAAGTAATGTTTGACTTGGCCCGCAGTGACAACCGGCAAGTTGTCTGCATTTGCCTCATCAAGTTCCAAACCGATCGTTAGTACCGTGTTTCGTCCAATCGTTCCGCTCGCACCGGTCGCCGGTGGAACCATCGGCGGCGACACGGGGGCACCGACGGGAAGCAGGTGACACGTTCGCTCGCGCGAACCAACGAACAGTTGTCTCACAGTCGCTGATTCGAATGGCAACCCATCAAGCGTGACCAACTCTGATCGCATCGGGGTTGAACCGATCGGTCCCACGCGAAGCGACAAGTTACGTCTTGCCATGTCGGCCGTGCGAGATTGTTCCGCACTCTTTGATGGACGCCCAAACGACCCGAGCTTCGTTGTCCGAAGGGCTTCTCGCCTAGCGGCGTCTTTGTTTGATTTCTCCGAATCGATCGCTTCTTCTTCAACTGGCTGTTCTGATTCCAGTCGAGGCTTCACCTCCCGGTAGACGAGAAAAGAAACCAGACCAATCAGCAACGCGATCGTCAGGAACTTCAAAACGGCTTGGTTCATCGGAGAGACTTAGCTGAAGTGTTTTTAGAAATCCGAGTGACCTAGGCGCGCACGCTGGAACCGCCATCAACGATCAGGGTTTGGCCCTGAATCATGTCGCTTTCCTTGCCGCAAAGAAATCCAACGACGCCGGCAACATCCTCCGCTGTCAGCGATCTGGAACCCAACATCGCGCGCTGCTTTGAAGCTTCCAAGACTTCGTTCGCTGACGGCATGGTTGTCACCGCGTCGGTTGCAACCATCCCGGCCAAAACGCAATTCACGTTCACGCCGGATTCACCAAGTTCCATTGCTAAATGGCGAACGATCGACTCAAGTGCGGCTTTTGAAGCACCGATGGCTCCGTAGTTAGGAACGGCCCATCTCGAACCGTGACTGCTGATCGAGACAATCTTGCCGTGATGCGGCCGTGAAGACAGGTCTTGTGAAGCGGCTTGAGCGAGCCAAAGCAACGGTAGAGTGTTCGTTCGCAGAGCTGCTTCAAAATTCACGGTCGAGGTGTCCGCAAGAGTACGGAAACCTCCCGCAGCAGCGTTGCTCACCAAAATATCGATCGTGCCAAAGTTCGAACGCGTTTGTGCGACGAGCGCCTGGATATCTTCTTCCTGGGAAACATCCGCGCGAACGAGTTGTACTTCGCGACCGAAACCATTGATGAGCCTTGCAGTCTGGATTGCTTCCGGTTCTGAGTTTAAGAAGTTCACGACGACGTTCGCGCCCAAAGACGCCAAGTGGACGGCGATCGCGCGACCGATCCCCCGGCTCGCACCCGTAACGATCGCAACTCGATTCGAAAGGTCGTTCGGTTTCTTGGATGACATCTCGAGACTCAACTCAGCCATTACCTTCTTGAGAAGATGCGAGCGACTTCATCACAGGTTCCATCGCGGGAAGCCACGCAATCTGGTAGCCGTCCAACGCAGCGATTCGATCACCATTCTGGCCCACCAGAGTGGCACTCATCAAACCTCTATCGTTGCCGATCTGCTTCTCCCACCGCACGATCACTTGTAGAGGTTCGCCAAAGACGGGGAGCCGTCCGAAAGCGACTCGGTCAACCGACACGGGCAAGCTCGCTCGACCGCCAACTTTTCCGGCAAGCATCCCCGCCGCATACAGCACGCCATCCATCACGGCCGGCGAAGTCTGCCAGCCCGACAACGCTCGATCTTCTCCAAAAAGATGAGCCGGACTTGGCGCGACAATCGTTCCGACGGCGATCGGACTTTGATTCTCACTCTGCGCTAGCGAAAACCCAAGTGAACGAAGCGTACGCAGTGATGGGCCATGGTAGATCGGCGATGACGGATCATGATCTGGGTACGAAATGGGGAGTTGCTTCACGCTTCGTAAGTCAAGTTCGTCGCGTTTGTCTCTTCTTGGCTTGAGTCCGTGCTCATCCGCAAAATGGAGTTCGGCCTTGAAATGACGTCGTCGGGACTCCACGATCCGTCCGTCTCGTCGCCGAAGATCGCAAGCCAACGACCAAGACGAGTTCGTTGAATCCGACTCTTTCAAGAGCTCGATCGCGAATGCATCATCAGAGACGCATTTCAGTGGCTGAAGTGCTCTTACATTCGTCGCCGCTAACAGGCGACCCCATTTCCCACCGGAATGCACACGATCTAACGAAGCAGCTTGCGCGAGCATCTCGAGGGCCACAACGATTGGTAACGTCGGTCGGTCTCCGACAAGGTGTTCTTTGAGGAAGAGATCGCTGTATGGATCCAGCGTCACAGACAACTCGTCAACTTGCCCCGATGAATGAATCTCATCACGCCGCGTTTCTCGCATGATCATCGGGGCGGCAAAGACACGATCGTCTTCACCCGCCGGAATGAACTTTCGAACATAGCGACGATCCGTAATCAGGACTTCGCTAACATCGCCGCCGCCTTCAAACTCGACAAGAAAGTGGTGCAACCCATCGGAAGCCGGCATGAATTCCATACCAATCATCTCGAGCGCCAGTTTCGCCTCCGGCTTGGTTGCCATACCGACATCGCCCCATGCATGCCAATGAAAGGTCATGCACTTCGTTTTCACGGGACCGCCATCCGCGTTGCGTTGGCGGCGTAACTGACCAATGAGTTTTGCGAGCATTTCGTTGGCGGCCGAATAGTCGGTGTGCCCGTTCGCGCCGAACCGTCCGCTAATGGAACCAAAGCCGACGAACCATTCCAAAGGATCGTCCCGCGTAGCGGCAGCAAGTGCGATCGTACCGTCGACCTTCGCGGCAAAGCACTGCCTTACCTTCTCGGGACGCTTTCGGTCAAATCGTGCATCTTGTCCGGAGCCAGCGCCCTGAATGACCCCGCGAATCGGGCCGTCTTCCCGCCGAATCACATCAACGAGTCTCTGAACGGCGCGAAAATTTGAGATATCGACGCTGTGGTATTTCGCTGCGATTCCGCGCTGCTCACATTCACGGAGCGTTGCGTCGATTTCGATGGCCTTCTCAAACCGACGCCAGTACTTCACCGGGCTTTCACCCTTTGCCTGTACGTCGCGCATCGTTTTGCGACGAAGGCCCATCAAGTCCCGCTTCGCAAACTCACGCGTCTCCTCGTCCAACGATGGCGGATCCGCCATGCCTAGAAGATGCAACTTGAGCCCATACTTCTCCGCCAACGCCATTGATGCCATTGCGGTGATTCCACGACCCCCACCGGCGATAAGCCAAGTTCCGCCGCGCGATGGGTGGACTTCGTTCAGGCTATCGCTGTTGCGATTTTCCTTTATCGGCGCGTGATGGGCGCGCAGTGATGAACGTTGACCCGGGGCAAAGGCAACCTCCTCCTCATAGGATGGCGTCGCCCATTCACGCCAAACTTGTTCTAGAAACTCGCGGTCATGATCAAACTCTGTTGCACGATCGATGACCAACATTGGTGTATCGCGATGACCCCGCATCCAAGCCTCGATCAACATTGCCTTCGTAAGCCCCGCCAGAGCTCCTGACTCGGTGGATCGAGACTCAATTCTCTGGTCCATCCCCAATCCGAAGTCACCGCCACTTCGCAGGAGCGTGATCAGACTCGCGGAGTCCATCCGCTTGAGATCGATCATTCGCTGCATCCATCGTTGGCAAAGCCGGTAGGGCACTTCGATGGCGCGTGACTGACGAAGCTCAAAAGCATTAGCGTCGAACACATCACGGACCGCGTCCGAATCATGCGCCGTTGTGAGAAACAAGTGTGGTGTCTCGCGCTTCGACCAAATGCGATCCAGTTCGGCATCGAGTTCGTCGATCGTTTCCGCCTCCAACCGATGCACGGTCACGCCGTGATCACGCAAACGTGCCGCAAGTGCGTTGGCCAGAGCATTCTTCCCCAAGATAACTGCATCACCCGAATAGCTGGGTGAACTCGGCATGCCTTCGAGTCGATCTGCGGGGGCGAGCCGCAATGTGAATCGGTGCGTTCCCATTTTGGGAACAGCCGGTTGCTTGCGGCCGTCAGACGATTTCAGAGACTTTACTGGTTCCGACGTTTTTTTTTTCGATCGCTCCTGATCTAAAATGAAATCGCGAATTGATCTTAGCGTGGGAAAGTCGGCGATCTTCAAATCGGACTGTTGCAAGGGTGGTAGATCATATTGTTGTTCGAGTTCACCGAGTAACTGCGCGCGTTTGATGCTGTCGATTCCAAGTTCGCCCTCTAAGTCAGCGTCCAAGTCGATGATAGACTCTTCATAGCCTGTTTGATCAACGACCAGATCGATCATCAAACGCTCCAATGACTCATCATCCGACACCTCGTGGATGCTCTCATCTCGCCCCGCTTGAATTCGTCCATCGACATGGCTGGCTGAAACCTGACCGCTGGCTGGCACGTGACCGTTGGCTGAACCCAGCCCGTCGGTAGGAACCAGATCGTCGGCTGGAATCAGACTAAGGATATCGTTCATCGAATCGAACTGTCCAAGGCGAATGTCATCCGGAGTCAGATCCAGATCTGCCCACTGAACAAGCTCACCGATCATCTGAGCTTTTTTGATGCTATCGATCCCGAGTTCTGCTTCGAGATCGGCATCGAAATCGACGATATCGGGTTCGTATCCCGTCAGATCGATCACCAAGTCAAAAAGGAATGCCTTGGCCGTTTCGGCTCGAATCGTGCGTGCAGTGTCATCACGAAGTCCAACGGGCGCGCGGGGATCGTCTGTTGCATCCTCCACGGCAGTCACTGGTTCTGGGTGATCGTGCATCGGCTCGGTGGCCTGCTCGACCAGGTTTGTACCGACAGTTCGTTGTCGCCGCCCTCGACGCGTCACATCGATGATCTCGAAGGGCTTCGCATCAGCATCATCGACTGCTTGTTGATCGGATCGAAGCCGCGGATTGCCTCCAAGCGAAACGGCGTTCCATTTGTTACTTCCGGAAACACACTCGACGGCCACTCGAACGAACTCACGGTTGACCGCTGCGTCTAGGGACGGATCGTCGGCGGAGATACAAAGCGAGCGATCACCAACCGTTGCGAGTGCAAGCCCGGTCAAGACGTTGTTGGGACCGGTTTCAACCAGAAGATCACATCCATCATCGGCCAACCGGTTCAATGCAGTCGAAAAACCAACGGGTTTCACGAGTTGATCCACAAGGTTTTCACGCAAGTCGTCTGGTTCGGCCAGATATCGATTTGAAATCGATGACAAAAGTGCATTGCGGGGTGGAAGAAACCCAAGACAACTCTGTTGAAGGCGCAGAATGTCTCTGGCCGCTTTCATTCTGGGCGTGTGAAATGGAGCCGGAACTGCCAGTTTCACCGATGCGAGGCCTGCTTGCCGAAGGGCATCGTTCGCGGATGCGATCTCTTCTTCGGAACCCGCGATCACGGTTTGTTTCGGAGCATTGTGGTGGGTGATCGTGCATCCGCTTCCGCATTCGCGCAGGACCGATTGGACTTGGGAGGGTTCGCCTCGGACGGAAAGCAGGGAGCCCGCCGCACCTCCGTGCAACGACACCGCTTCACTTCGGAAGCGGGTGAATCGAATGACATCTCGCAGCGTCAAGACCCCAGAGGCCCAAGCCGCCGTGCACTCGCCAAAACTGTGTCCCAGTACGACGTCGCAACCCAATCCACGCGAACGCATCGCATCGACGATTGCGATGTTCGTGGCCAAAACCCAAGCTTGCGTCCACCAGATGTCTTTTCCAAGAAGATTCAACGGATCAGAGAGACGATCGCGAAGTGTCTCCAAACCAAGGCTAGTCAGCTCTTGATCGAATCGGTCGATCGATTCCCAGTGTTTTGAATCGAGTTCGAACGCTTTGGGAATTCCGGCGTACTGCGATCCTTGGCCGGGAAACAGCCAAGCGGATCGATTTCCAGCTTGGCGATGATCAGGCGTTGCGAACTGAATGAATGCGGCGTGATTCGCAACTCGGCAAAACCTTCGTGAACGCACATCGACTTCGGTTGGTTTCCGCTTGGAAGCTTCACGAATCAAGGCAGCAGCGGAGCGAGCCAGTTGTTCGCTCGTGGAAGCGACGACCACCGCTCGGTGCTTGTAACTGCTCAAAGAACTGGCATTCGCCATATCCCGCATCGAACTCGATGCCAAAGCTTCGAGTTGCTTAAGGAGCCCCTCCGCCGAGTCGTCTTCCAAACAAACCGATAAGACTCCGCTTGAGTTTGATGCGGAAGATCGGTGGCTCGAATTCAACAATTCCACGGAAGAAACCCGACGAGATGGTTCATTTGAAAGGGTTGTCACTGAACGCGTGGTAGTTTGCCTTTTTGACCTTACGTCGTAACGGATCTGATACCCGTCGGAGGCCGTTTCGCGGACTTCAACAGACTCTTCATTCTTGACCGTCGTCACGATCGCATCAACAAGCCCTTGGCCTCCGCCCAGATGACCAATTTGATGGGAGATTGAGCTCGCTGGGTCACGTAAATCGTCCGCTGGAGAGAACGATTCACGATAACCTTCGATGACGCCCAGGACAGTCCTTCCATTAGATTCGGCATCGCTTAAACGCTCCAGCATCACCACCGCGACGCCTTCACATGGATAACGACCTTGCTGGTTACCCGCATGCGCGAGATTCCCGTTACGGTAGAGCTGATCGTAGGCCACCAAATCCATCGCGCGGCCCGCCGTTCCGCAAATCACAAGGTCGACTTGCCGAGATGACAATTGGTGAGCCGCGTTCAAGACTGCCAAGCCACTGGACGCTTCATCCGCGTCGACGGCACAGGCGCCTCCCATCAGATCGAACGTACGCGCGATTCGTGAAGCGAGTGTGCTGGCGGTGAATCCGCCCGTTTCATCCAGCAACGCCGGATAGCTTCCTAGTACTTGTTCTGCGTAAATGCTCGCCCAAGTCTTCGCGTTCTGCGGATCCATGCCCGACTGTTCCGCTGCCCGACGCACCTTTTCGGCAAGTTCGGGAATGCGCAAGCCGATTTGAAGTTCGTTGCTGAACTGACCACCAAACATCGTGCCGATGACAACTGATGTTCGCTTCCGATCTAATTCCCACTTGCCATGATCCCGTTCATCGGCCGCCTGACGTACGGCTTCAATGAGCATCAGCTGAGCCGGATTCGCATTTGCGATTAGCTTGGGCGGAATCCGATACGATTGTGCGTCGAACTGAAAGTCTTGGATGTATCCCCCGCGACAATTCGGAACTTTGAACTCTTCCAGTGAAGCCAAACCATTTCCGTCTCGGGGGTCAACTCCGATTGGTACGTGCCGACCAGTATTGGCGTCAACTTCGCGAGGCCAGCGCCCGACGGGAGGTTCTCCGATCATCGAGTGACCGTTTTCAAGCAAGCTCCTTAGCTGAGTTACATTCAACGCTCCAGGTAGAACGACGCCGCGTCCAACGATGGCAAGTGGTTCGTGTGTCGCGATGCGGTTCGATTTGACTGCTGCCGATCGGCTCGAAATCTCTTTGATGATTGCGTGGGCATTGAGTCCGCCGATTCCAAACGCATCGACGGCTGCGATTTTGGGGCGATCATCGCTGCTCGGCCAACGTTCGGTCCGGTCGACCACGCGTAGATTCGAATGAGCCCAATCGAACGCCTGATTTGGCTTTTCAAAATTGATCGATGGAGGGATCTCTCCGCGGCGCATCGCGATCAGACACTTGACCAAGCCCACCAAGCCGGCAGCTTCCAGGAGATGTCCGAGGTTGCTTTTCACACTTCCGATGCGAAGTTGCGTTTGCTTGCCTTGTTGCAGCTGTTTCAAACTCTCCAGCTCGGTCGCATCACCGACCTGTGTGCTTGTGGCGTGGCATTCGAGGTAATCGATTGCGAGCGGTTTGTCTTTTGTGGCACGGCGAATGGCCAGGGTTTGACCTTCCTGACGCGGCGCCCACAATCCTTTTCCTTTACCGTCCGATGAGATCCCAACGCCCACGAGCTCGGCCAATATCGGTAAGCCCGCAGTGCGTGCGATGTCGGCCTTGGCGAGTACGACCGCGACATAACCCTCGCTACTCACTAAACCGCTCGCCCGTTGGTCAAACGGGTAGGAGCCGGAAGCACTACATGCTTGCGTTTGAGAAAACAGTGCGAGATTGTCACAATTGTTGTAGGTCGCTCCTCCGACGACCGCGAGATCAAGAGCGCCCGACCGAATGGCGGAAGATGCGTGTTGGAGCGCAACAAGCGAGGAGGAACAAGCCGCGTCGATGACTTCTCGTCGGCCGCGGAAACCCAACAAGTTTGCTGTCAACGATGCCGCGGCATACGCGTTGAAATGCGGTCCTCCGCTATCGTCTCGCTGTGGCCGTCCTTCTCGAATCGCTTCGACGACCCGGTTGCGAACAAACCGACGTGTTCCCGATGAGACTTGTACAGAATCGGTATCCGGATCAAGCAAGAAGCGAGATGCCGCTTCCGCCAATGTAGCCAACGCCAGTGAACCGCCTTCAGCCGTTCCACCACTGTGGCCCACGAAAACGCCTGCGCGATTCAAATCAATCGAGTCAACTTCCGAGGGCCATCGATGGTTGAGCGAAGCACGAAGTGCCGCGGCCGCGACATGCGCAAACTGGCGATGTGTGATGTCGAAGCAGCCAAGTCGACGAATCCGTTCTTCAATCTCAATGTCCAAACCAGTTTCATCGACCCAGCCACCGATCTCCGTGTAAGTCTTACCGGGCACCCCCGGACGGGAATCGAAATAGAGCTCTCGGTCTAAGCGGTCTTTCGGAAGGACACCAATCGCGGAGCGGCCACCATAGAGTAAGGACTCGAACGCGTGACAGTCTTTGACTCCTCCCGGCAGTCTTACTTCAAAGCCACTAAGGACGATCGCCTCGCCATTGGTTTCGCTCGACTGACGATTGGCTGCGGATTCTTTTGGCTTAGATGCTGTCGTCGTGCTTGCCCGTCGACGTGGAACTCGATTGTTTGGATGGGAGTTTGAAGACGCCCAGTTGCTAATCATCTTCCCGAGAACGTCACTGTCGATCACCGGAGGTTGTGGTACACCCAATCGGTCCAACAATTGATCGACTTGTTCCCGATCAAAGACGGGATCGTTACGGAAGTAAGGCTTGAACGTCTCAACGAACGGTGCCGCCATGTCATCGATCGCGTTTTCACGCAACGGACGTTCCGCGACGGTTGTTGGTGCCACGATGGATTCACGAAAGGCTTTATCCAACTCATGAATCGCCGTTCCTGATTCGGCGGTGAGATGAAATGTTCGTCGACTGACCCAGTCGTCGACGTGCTGATTCGAAACGACCGATGCAATGACGTCGGTGAGCCAATGGACATCGACGAGATTCTTCTTCTCGGTTCCTTCGAAACCGAGGTTTCGCATCCACTCACCCTCGGAAGGTAACCCGAAGCGATTCACCAGCATCGTGAACAGTGAATGAGCACCGTAAATCGTTCGATCTCCGGAAACTGGTGTCAGACCGATCGGATCGATAACGATTGATGGCCGAAAAACAGTTAACTTTCGATCGTCTTGACTCAGCCAGCGGCGGGCAAGCAACTGTTCGGCCTGGACCTTGCTTTGTTCATAGTCGTTCGCGAATACTTGACCGCATTCGAGATCAGACTCGCGAACTCGCCCGCTACGCGTGCCACACACATACGCGGTCGAAACGTGATAGAAACGTCGGATTTTGCAATCGATCGCGAGATCCGATAGTCGCTCAGTACCAACGACATTCGTCCGGTACGGCTCGTTGTTTACATCATCGACCGCTGGCGCGAAACTTAGGCTCGCAGCGCTGTGCAGAACAGCATCGCACTCGTTGCGAATCCACTCAATGTCTCCGTCATCGAGTCCAATTTGATCGCTCAGAAGATCTCCGCGAAAGATGGTCGGACGAGGCAGTCTTCGATTCCATGCCGTCTCGAACGGAAGCAACAACGATTCGATTCGGCGAACCGCTTCCGCTTGATCACGTGCTCTGACCACGACCGCACAGGGATGATCCGACCTCAGAAGGCGTGCGAGAACGGCGGAGCCGACCATCCCGGTCGCACCGGTGATCAACGTCGCAGCGTCGCGAGTGCCGGTGGACGGAGGACTGTTCTGCATGCGAAAACTATGAGGGGCGAAGTAGCGTCAGGTCGCTGTTCTCGCTTGAGAGTCTATTCGTGTGACACCGAATGTAAATTACGTGCGCGATTAAACAGGTTGGTGCAGATAAAACGGTTGATCGCGGAGCGCAGCTAATGCCGCTCAAGCTTGTCGGCCTTGCCGGATTGCGGCACGACCGCTCCCGATCTCAATTCCAAGATCCTGTCGCCAAGCAAATTCGCTTCTTCGACTCGATGGGTGACATGAAGCGTCGTCATTTTGAGTTCGCTTTTTAATTCCAACAGCAGTGTTTGAATCTGATGTCGAGTTTCTTCATCGAGTGAACTTGTCGGCTCATCCAGCAGTAGGACCGACGGCCGGAACGACAGCGCTCGAGCCAGTGCAACTCGCTGGGCTTCACCGCCGCTGAGCGAACCGATCTTTCGCGACAGCAGGTTCTCAAGACTGAGTTTGGTGGCAAGTTCATCGACACGGCCCGAGACATCACCCCGCTTTCGTTTCCGGACCCGAAGCGGAAGCGATAAGTTTTTCTCCACCGTTTGATTCGGAAACAGTGCGAGATCTTGTGGAACGTAACCGATTCCGCGGTCTCCGGGCGCGTGCGAAGTCACATCGTGCCCACCCAAGTGAATGGTACCGCCGATGGGCCTTCGGAGACCGCAGATGGTTTCCAAGATCGTGGTCTTGCCGCTGCCCGTTCGTCCCATCAGCACGACATATTGGCCAGAAGCAATCTCGAGGGAAAGATCGCGCAGTTGAAACGTTTCGCCACCTACCGAGAGCCGACGGAGCTCGATCATCCCAACCTCGCGCCGATCAGTCGAAGCGAAAGAAGCACGCTCGCCGCCATCGCAACCATCAAGAGGGAGACGGCGACAGCGGCGTCCAACTCGCCGACGGATAGCTCAAGAAAGACGCTTGTCGACAGAACTTCGGTACGCATGCGCGTGGCACCCGCGAAGACCAAAATCGGTCCGAACTCTCCTAACGATCTCGCCCAGGCAATTGCAATTGCGGCGATCAGTCCTCGCGATGCTTGGGGTAGCGAAACTCTGAGGAATGCCTGCAAGCGAGTACATCCCAACACTCGCGCAATGTCTTCGGCTCGCGGGTCGATCTGATCGAAGGTGACACGCATGGTGCGAATTGCAAACGCAGCTGCCACCATGAACTGCGCCAAGACGATTGCGGGCCAACGATAGGTCACGCCGAATCCGAACGCGGACCGAATCCCTTGCTCCAGACTCTGCCCAGACTCGGACAGGGCGGCTGGCAGCGGTTGGTGGAACAAGATCAAGAGGCTCAGCCCGATTACCAGCGGTGGCAGAACCATCGGTGTGTCGACGAGTGCTTCGATCAGGCCTCGTCCCCAAAATCGAAATCGTGACAAAAGATATGCAAGGGGAGCTGCCGTCCAAACGGCGAGAATCGCGGAGATCGTGCAGGTGAGCAACGTGACCCGGAACGCGGATCGAATTTCCGGCTTAGAAAGTGTCTCGATGAAGTCACTCGATGAAATGAAGCGAAAATCGGCGAGCAACATCAACACGACTAAGCTCAGAAAACAACTTGATAGTCCACCGAGAACTAAAAAGAAACCGGCATCCGAGCGTTTTCGCGGTGGTTCATCCGTCATCAGAACCGCCCGATCGCAAGGAAACCTCATCCACATCGAAACCGTGGCGCGAAAATAACCGCTTGCCACCATCGGCTGTTGAAAGGTATTCCACAAAGTTCGATGCCCGACCCGAATCATCGGACCAGCACAGCACACCGGCCGATACTGTCGACCGCGCTTGCTCCAGCTCACGAAGGGTGAACGCCATCAATGATGGATAGCGACGGGCAACGACGTCATAGACGATCGTCACGTCCGCCGCACCGACGGCGACGTCATTGGCAGCCTCCGTCACTGTTCCTCGAAACCCTCGCGTCGCCTTCCGCAAGTCTTCCCAACGACGAGATAACTGAAGCGTCTTTTTCAGACGACGACCGATGGCGGCCGATTGGTCACTCGCAAGAACGAGGCGAACGTCGTCGCGAAGCAAGTCGTCGAAGTCGCGAATCGCTTTTGGATTCCCACTTGAAACCAACGCAACCACATTCATTGCTGCGAGCTGCTTGGTCTGCCTCACCAAGTCATTGTCTATTGCGGACTGCAGAAAAATTTCATCCGCCGGAATGTAAATGTCTCCTTGCCGTGAAAGCGTGAGGTTCGCGAGCAGCGTTTGCGACGCGCCGTATTGGATGTCAACCTTCCGGCCGAAGTCCTTTTCATAGCTCGTTCGAATGTCGTCCATCACCGCACGATTGCTGGCGGCGCAATAGACCAAAAGCCTACCATTCTCACGAATTGCGATCTCATGGCGTACGAGTGCGACAATACAAAGACCGCATGTAACGAGCGAAGCAATCATCAATGAGATACATTGCGACATGGTCGGATTGCAGAGGTGTGCAGAGGCGTTCGAATCAGTCGAAGTCAGCTCAATCGAAGTCAGCGCTCGATTCTAGCATCAAGCGTCCAATGCCGATCACTCGTCACTCGCAGTGCAGCACGTGACAAACCCAGTTGTTCGACCAGATCCCCAAGTTCAGC
>JBCCOI010000064.1:0-19488 GCA_039025515.1 Planctomycetota bacterium | reverse complement strand
TGAAGCTGTTTCCCCACGTCCACGCCCCTAAATTTGGTCGAACGAAATGGCTGAAGAGCATGTATTGGTCATCCCCGCCTCCGTCGTGGACTCGATCGGAGCGATTGACGGATTCGAATGCGACGTCGACCGATTCCTCCCGCCTGTACTTGCCAGCGAATCTCTTTCCTTTCAGCCTCGCAGCAAAATGGAGACCGATCCGAGTTTCAAGCAACTGATCCCCTACGTTTTGCTTGAGTGGACTGACGACAGAGGCGAAGTGAATCTCTTCAGCTACGTACGCGGCGGCGGTGGTGGCGAGAGTCGACTGCATGCACAAAGAAGCATCGGCGTCGGGGGACACATCAGCCGCGAAGATGCCGCCGATGGCCGCAACGCATACCGTGCAGGCATGAAACGAGAGCTCGATGAGGAAATCCGTTTGGGGTCGAAGTATCGCGATTTCTGCGTGGGTTTGATCTACGATCCGTCAAACGAAGTCGGGCAAGTTCACCTGGGCGTCGTTCACCGATTCGAGTTGGAATCGCCCGACGTTCAGAGCAACGAGGCTGAACTGGCCGAGGGTGGTTTTCTCAGCGTCACCGCTCTTCGACAACGTCGTGAAGAATTGGAAACATGGAGCCAACTGGCACTCGACGCCCTCTATGTGGATCCGTAATGCGAATTGTTAGTAGCAACGAAGCTCGCTTCCGACCCGAATAAACAGCTGTCCGTCGGCGTAAGCCGGTGTCGCTGACACGCTACCCGCCAAATCCACACTGGCGACTTCGTCGAATTGGTCACCGGCACGGACGACAGTCAGTTCGCCTTGCATACTCACAAAGATGAGAAGATCGCCGACCAGTACGGGTGAAGCGCTAAAGTTTCCGCCCAGGCGTTTATTCCAAAGCACACGTCCGTCGGAGAGTGACAACGCAGAGGCGATTCCCTTGTCGTCGACGACGAACAGCTTGTCACCACCCATGACGCCGGTGGGTACATAGGGAGCCGACCGATCCAAACGAAAAGCCTCAACTGGCTTCGAAGTCGGCTCTAGTGGCATCCGAACGGCGACGAGATGGTTTCCGCCCCCGCCACTGCCGCTCGAACCGATAATCAAATCATCCGCAATGACGGGAGTGCTCACACACCGCATCGAAAAGACGGATGCGTTCCACAACTTCTCGCCCGTCTCGAGCGACAGGGCGAAGACTCCGTCGCCCGTGTTGGTGCAAATCACCATTCCGTCTTTGACGACGGGAACGCTGTAACAAACCCTTGTCGAAGTGAGCGGTGTTTCCCATTTCACGTCGCCCGTCGCCCGATCCATGGCGATGATGCGGCTTTGTCCGGGTGATCCACTTCGCAGCCGTTCGGCTTGTTGCGAAAAATTGAATAGCACGGTGTCGCCGTGAATGGTTGGCGATGTGCCAAAACCATGTTGGCTTTGCGCTGTACCGAAATCTCGAGACCAAACCTCCTCGCCGCCATGAGTCAAACAACGGACAAACGTATGTGTTCGATCGCTATGCGCAATAATCACGTACTCGCCATCTGTTGCGGGGGTGCCCGATGCGAGTGTATTGCGGCTATGCAAATGGTTGTCCGCGTTCGGAAACGAGCGTGACCAATCTTCGTTGCCGGTCGCTTGTTCGAGACAGATCAAGCGTATGGACTGACGGTCCTTCGATGCCGACAAAAGAAAAGCGTGGCCATCTTGTATGGCGACCGATCCGGCGTCTGTTGTACCGAGATCCACGCTCCAAGTTGGATTATTCGCGCTCAAGCTCGCCAGCGGAATGGAACCGTCGGGCCGCGCCGCAGAGAGATCGAGCCCTCGAAAACCGGGCCAATCCTCAGCATCACCCACACGGCCGCTCACCAAGCTGATCATCAATCCGATCCAGAAGACACAAAGCGAGTCCGATAACCACTGCTGTTTCATTTTCGTTTCCCTAGGATTCCGTCGAGTAACCGATCGGCAATGATTTTTGACGACTTTGCCATCAGTTTACCCGATGGACGGTCGGGAAGCGTCAGCCGATTTCGTATCTGCCGTCGTCAGGAAGAATTCTGACCGCATGAGTCTCGTCTTGGTCGGTCGCTTGTGCCGCGCGACTCGGGTTTGTCGGACTCGCCGACTCGGATGCCGAACCATTTGCATCGCGAACGCGGATCAGTTGCAATCCCAAACGGACAACCGTATCGACTTCAACGACCGACTTGTCGACCCGATCACCGCCGACGAACACTCCGTTCTTCGAGCCCATGTCTCGAACGCTCAGTGCCCCATCCTCGTCATGATAGAACTCGCAGTGTTTTCGACTGATCGAGCCATGGTCGACGCTGATGTGACACAACATGCCGCGGCCGACGGTCACCGGCAGCGGCAAAACATATCGCTGCAGCTCTTTGCCCGAATCGGGATCGATCAACGTGAACTCATACTGCATAGCACTTCCTATCCCCGAAAAGACTGTGTTGGGGTCAAAAAGGTTGAGAAGTTGGTGATCGCTCAGAGCGACTCGAAAGTTTCCGCTCTGTCGCGACAAAAGTCAATTTACTCGACCAGCTTTCGGTGCTCAACGATCCGCCGATTGTACGCGGCCACCAGTTCCTTTCGCGTCATGAAACCGAGCAGTTTTCCCGGTGACTCCGCGTCCATGACGGGAAGTTCATCGAGCCCTTTGGACATGAATTTTTGCATCGCGGTGTTCAAGTCTTCTTCGGGCGTGACAAATAGAAACGGACTTGTCATGACGTCTCCGGCGTTGGCCAACTGCCAAATCGTCTCGTCGTAAAGATAAGCGCGCACGTCTTCATCGGTAAAAATCCCAACCATAGACCCCTCTTGATCAACCACAGGGAAATAGTGCTGGTGGTTCTCCGCGAGGTGGTGCACGATTTGGTCGAGCGACTCCGCCTCCGAAACCAGTAGAAGTTCGTCAGAAGACTGGAAGACATCGCGGACACGGAGCCCTTCCAACACGTCGACTAAGAAATCGCCCCGGTGTGCCGGGGACTCCAAACGCGTCGGGACTTGATTTTGATAAAGACGCCATTTTGCTGACGCCAGGAAGGTAAAGGTGCATACCAACATCGTTGGAACGAGCAGCCCGAAGTCTCCTGTGAGCTCTCGTACCATGATGATCGTGGAGATCGGAGCACGAGCGACTCCGGCGAAGAATCCTGCCATACCCACGACCGCATAGGTCTCCGGATGAGGCACCAGTCCGGGCAACCAAAGCTGAGCAATCAGACCGAAAGCGGCCCCCAAACAGCCTCCAATCACCATCGAGGGTCCGAAAGCGCCGCCGCTGCCGCCAGACCCGATTGAAAACGCAGACGTAATGATCTTCATGCCCGAGATCGAAAGCAGGATCCCGATCGACAGTGAAGCGTCGCCCACCAGTGATTTTTGAAGTGTTCCGTAACCCGTGCCGAGCACGGCCAACAAATCTGGATTGCGACCGAAAGCGAAGTAGGCCCCGATGCCAACGAGGCCCGCCAACCCCGCGCCCATCGCTGGTCGAAGCAGCTTCGGTCCTGGCAAGAGAGTGAACATCCGGGTCGTCAATTGAAAGAATCTCGAATAGACGGCCGCCAAGAGAAAAACCAGGACCGCGAGAATCAAATAAAGTGGTAGCTCCAGCGGAGAAGTAAAACTGTGCTCCAAGGCATTGCCGAAGATCGGTTGAAATCGAACATCTTCGGGTACCGATTGAATGTACACGCTGTACGCAACAATCGACGCAACCGCAGACGGTACGAGCACATCCGCTTCGATGTCTGCATCGCTGTAGAGGATTTCGCCGGCAAAGAGTGCTCCGGCAAGCGGAGCGCGAAACATCGCCCCGACGCCCGCACCCATTCCGGCTGCCAATAGAATCCGCCTGTCTCTCGTAGACAGCTTCAGTCGATCAGATACCAAGGCACCGATCGCCGCGCCGATCTGCACGATTGGCCCCTCCCGTCCGCCTGATCCTCCAGTGCCAAGCGTGATCGCGGATGCAAGTGTCTTGACGCCGATAACACGCGGACGCATTTCACCTTTTCGTTTGTGAAATGCCTCAACGGCTGCATCGGTTCCCGCGCCGGCCGCCTCCGGAGAGACGCCATAGACCAGCCAACCCGACAGCAGCCCTCCAAGGATCATGACGATGAGCAGCCAAAACGGAGAGAAAAGATCTGGGCCGCCATCCGTCACACCAAAGAAATTGTGTTCTGCCGCGGCACCGGCGCGAGCAAAGCCTGCGACCCAAGAAAGTGCGCCTACCGCAATGGTCTGCGTCAGGAATTCGAGGGCGATGCAACCCAGTCCTACAAATAGCCCCACAAAGACGGCGAGGAATGCCCACTTACCGGCGGGCGAGAGTGCCATCCTTGCAAGAGCTGCACGGGAAAGAGCTGCGGGAACTCTTGCCAGCGAATGAATTCGTGATCGGTTGACGAAAGGCACTCTTCGAGCGTCCAAAAAATCCTGAAGAATCACCGGGGGCACTTCTCGTAATGAGCCCTATGACGCCGATGCTGGAGCGGCCCGTACTGTGGTCGATCAGATTCAATCCGAGAAGATGCTAGCGAGCAATTCGGCAAACCACTCTAATTGGGGGATAGCGATTCTTTACTGAACATAGACCTGTGGAACACCTCGTTCAGGTGGGCTCTATTTACTTTTTTGGTGCTGTTTTTCGCAAAGCTTTATCCTAATAGCGCTTAATCTTCCTTCGATAATTGCTTTATGAGAAACAAATTCGTACTATTGAGATTGAAACCAACAGTCTTCATGGCCAAAATTTACATTGCGGCCGATGCACTAGGTTTACGCGTCCACGTTAGCGTTGCCTAACGGCGTTCTTGCTTCCTCTTTGCCTGCTCCCAGGCACCTTATTCTCCTCTCGTTCAGGGTTCACTTATGCGAAGGAATTCTCTCACACGGCGTAACGCGTTTACGCTGGTTGAGCTTCTGGTCGTGATCGCGATCATTGGCATTCTGGTCGGCCTGTTGTTGCCGGCCGTTCAAGCTGCCCGTGAGGCGGCTCGCCGGATGAGCTGCAGCAACAACTTCAAGCAAATCGGCTTGGCAGTTCACAATTACCACTCCACATTTAAGCGACTGCCACAGCAGCAGTCGGGCCCAGCAGTCGATCCTACCGCCGGTGGAACTTGGGGAAATGCTCAGGGTAACGCCACCTGCCAAATGGGTAACAGCTGGTTGATCGGCATCTTGCCCTTCTGTGAGCAGCAGGGACTTTGGGAAGAAATTTCGAATCCTTACAACCGAAACGGGTTCGTCTGGGGGCCGTTCGGTCCTGCACCTGACAGCGACGCCGGAAATAACTATGACCCGTGGCTTACGGAAATTCCGACCTTCCGTTGCCCAAGTGATCCTGGGGTTGGCTTGCCCGCTCGTGGTCGAACCAACTACGCGGCCTGCTCGGGTGATGCATGGTGGACTGCGCCGTGGAATAACGACACCTCGATGACCTACGGTCCTTGGGCGTGGAACTTCGTCGGCTACCGTCGTGACAGCGGTTGGTCGCAATGGTCGCGTGAATCGCACCGCGGCGTGTTTATGCAGCGGGATCAAACTCGTTTCCGTGACATTCTCGATGGTCTTTCGAACACCATCATGTGCGGCGAAATCGCAACCGACCTCGGTGACAATGACCGCCGAACGAATGCCCTCTCGATGGTTGAATGCCAAGATGACGTCAACTTCGCGGCTCAGAACTTCGCAGATCCGGAGCGACCAGGCTTCTGGGATCTGACGGCGGGCCCTGACCTCTCGGTCGAGCAAGGCGCCGGTTGGACCGCACGTTACGGTCGTGGTTTCCGCTGGCACAGTGGTTTTGAAGCCAACACCGGGTTCAAGACCGTGCTTCCGCCGAACAGCGCTTCTTGCGGATTCAATCCTGGCAGCTGGTTCCCCGATGTTCACGGCGGGAACTACACCGCAAGTAGCCGGCATCAAGGCGGTGCTCACGTCCTGATGTCCGACGGTGCGGTGATCTTCATCACCGACTCGATCGAAGCAGGCAACCAGGAAGCGGAGCAAGTCAGCCGAAACGCTACCAACCCGAACTCGGCAATCGGACAGCGTAGTCCGTTCGGTCTCTGGGGTGCTCTCGGAACACGTGCTGCCAAAGAAGTCATTGAGGAACAACTGAACCAGTAGTTCTAGTCAGACTTGCAAAACGATCGGCTCGGCATCGCAGGGTGCCGAGCCCTTTTTCTACCTCAATCTACTAGGGAAATCGATGAAACGACTGTTTGCGGCTGGACTGGTCTTATGCTTGGCTATTTCAACCGGGTGTGCACCGAAGGAAGCCGGTATCGTCGTCGACAAAGACGAAGCTGCTCAATACAACGTTCCGCCGGAAGCCTACGAGGCTGCCACCGCCGGTATGGAAAGCGCGGCGAAAAAGAACCGCGGAAAGTAAAGAGTCCTGCAACACTCCGACTCCAAACCTCGGCACCCCAAAGTGTCGAGGTTTTTTCGCAAAAATATTAAAACCGTTGCATCGTCAACTCTTCAATTTGGTTCGTGCTGCCAGAGCCGTTGTTCGAAAGCCCCGGTCTTTCGGGAACAACCGCGATGGGTGCCGTGCGGCTCAAACCTGAAGTTTCACCTATCTAGCTTGGACGCCTTGTCCCTGGATCACCAAGAATCGATACCCTTCCGGTAACTCCGAGAAGGTCTTCTGGGTTCCATCCGGCCACGTGATTGAGAGTGATTGAAACGCGTCTCCGGTCATAGCAAACTCGATCACCCGTTCGTTCGAACCAAAGTAGCCGTCTCCTGCCGTCAACCAAGCATGCGTTGATCGGTTTCCCAGATCCAGCCGGACGTGGCTGCCAATCGCGTCTCGTTCACAGCGGGTTCCAACCAACTCGATCTGGATCGCACGTGTGTCGTACGGTGTGCGATTCTCAAGAAGTGCAGCTGGAGACGCCAGATGTCCGGCAATGAAATCCATGCGTCCATCCGAATTCCAATCCAGGTAGACCAAGCTTCTGCCCAGACGCGGGGTGTCGAAATACTCGCCGCACGAATCGAGTGGTTCGCGAAACATCCGTCGGCTACCCAACAACACTTGTGCGGGCATTCGGAACGAGTGACCGAGCATCGAGTAGTCTTCGATATGCCCGTTAAGAATCATCAAGTCCAGGATGCCATCGCGATTGATGTCTTGCGCCTGCGTTCCAAAACCCAGCATCGCGTAGGTCGCTGCGTCCAGCTTGAAACGTGGGGCCAAGTCACGAAAGACTCCCTCAGACTGCTGCATGTAAAGCGACGAAAACTCGCGCCAAAAATTTGCGACATGCAAATCGATCCGGCCGTTGTCGTCGAAGTCGCCCGACGCGATCCCCATGCAGGCCGCTTCCGCGCGCGAAGCATCAACGGCGACACCTGACACGACGCTTTGTTCCGAAAAGCCTAGCTCCCCGGACGGATCTTGAATCCAAAGACGATTCGGCGTTGCATCGTTAGCGATAAAGATCTCATTGCCAGGATTCGAATCCAAATCCGTGATCAAGACACCGAGCGCAGGCGCGGCACCGCCGTTCCGCGTTTCCAAATCGAGTGTCCGATGCGAGCCATCGGGCAGACAGAAATGAACTCGATCTTTGGCGGCACGGTGGTCGAGCGGTGATGTTCCGGCAGGTGGCGTTCCCTCGGGCCGACTGGCAATCTCGAAGATGTTTTCGTCGTCGACATAGTTGGTTGCAACAAGATCGGGCAAACGATCGCCTGAGATGTCCGCAATCGCAACGGACCCCGTAAAGCGATCGTCAATCGCATTCAACTCGGCTTCCCTAAAACTGCCGTCGCCTTGGTTGACGAACAAGCGATTGCGACCGAGCGATCCGACGAAGAAATCGGGGAAACCATCTTGATTGACATCGCCGCAAGCGACACCGGTCGAGTAGCCCCTGTCTTCGGTTCTCGCAAGTTGTGTTACCTCCACAAACCGACTCGCAACGTTCCGATAAAGTTGGTTCGAAAAATGCGAAGCGACGTCGGGAGGATTGCCGCCGGCTTGGTTGAATATCACGTCGGGGCGACCGTCCAGATCGAAGTCGAGGACACCAACACCGCCGCCCAACGACTCGTGGATCCTCATGTCGATCTCTTTCGGATCCGGATGATTACGATACTGAAAATCCAATCCGACGGACGCGGCGACATCGACAAAAGCAATCTCCTGATCCGACGTCGTCGTGCTAGCGGATGCTTCTGAAGCAAGAGTGGCGTCCACTTCAAGGCTCGGCGCGAGCTCCTGAAGCTCTTTTGACTTTGGCGGCGGAAAGTCTTCGGCCGAGAAGTTCATGCGTTGGTCGAGAGCCGACATCGCTGCGAAGTCTGCGACGCCAACCAGGCGAGTCCGTTGTTGTTCAAGCCGCCGAACGTATCCCGGCGGAGATCCTTCCGTCCGACTGAGAAAGAGCTGCCACGCGATAAACTCGAAGGGACGACCCAAATCATTGAGCGTCTTGGAAAGCACTGCATAGTAACGCGCCGAGTCGGCGTCCTTAATGGCGGCTAACGACACTTGTGCGGATGTGGACTGAACCGCCTTGCCACGGCGAATCGCCGTCTCTGCCTTGCCGGGCGACTTGAGTTGGCGAAAACAGAACCCCAAACGCTTGTAATCTTCACCGAGCGTCGGATCAATTTCGATCGCCTTGAGGTAGGCACCGGCCGCCGCTTCGTAACTTCCAGATTCCTCCAGCCAAATCCCGATGGCACTCCAAAACTCGGCATAACGCTCCGCGTTCTTTGGACACGCGCTGTACCAGGCCGCCAAACTCTCAAAGTCCTGCGCTCGAGCATAGACCTCTCCGCAGAGTGCCGCATGTTCCGCATGCGTCCAGGGACCATCTGGTTTGGGAATCAGTTGAAGCGCCGCAGAGAAACGGTTTTGTGAATAAAGCCGACGCAACGCTTGCAACGGGACGGCGGCTCTTGAGTCGGAAGTCGCTTCGATCTCGGCAGGAAACGCACGACGTCGCGAGATCAACGACAGCAATTCGGTTTCACCGGCAACACCAGCCTTGCACAGCCACTCGGCGTGTTGGCACGCACGATGCCGATGGCCCATCCCATTCAACAATCGAATTAACGACCGGCGGACCGCGTGTCGTTGAGGTTGCCCGCGGAGCACTAGCTCGAGCCCCGACCAGGCGACGGCTTCTCTGCCTGCCGCAAAGTCACCTGACGATTCGGCCAAGTCCCCGAGCAACTCAAGCCAACGATTCTCGAGAGTGTCGCGATTCCGCAGGACTTCCGCATCCAACAAGAGCTCGGCGGCATCACCAAAACGCTCCTCCGCCACTGCGAGACGAGCCATCAGCCATTGAGAATTCGCTGAATCCGGTTCCTCGATCAAGACTTGCCGGAGCTGAGCTTTTGCGGATTCGAAATCGCCTTCTTCAATGGACTGAACCACTGAAGCCGCCGAAGATTTAACGTCCGGTACTGCTTCGTCGCGAGTTTCCGCAGACGCTTCTCGCGACGGATTCCCAGCCTGCTTTTCACTCTCACAACCGGCGGATGGAAGCAACAAAAGCATCGCCAAGGATGGGCGAAGCAAACGCCCGCGCCGTCGACGGCACTTCGACGCAGCGTTCTCAACATGACGTTTACTCATTAGAAACATCATCTTCGGAGCCGAACCGCCAATCAATCGCTTGCAATTGAAGAGGTTCCGCGACGTCACTGCCCTGGACCAAACGGTACGCTCCATTCGCGTCGGCTCCATCGTAAACTTCGGCAGTCGTTTTCCCCGGCCAGCGGACTTTGACGGAAACGACACTTTTTGAATCACTCAGTCCGATGTGCAATCGCAGCGGATTACTCCCAAACGAACTGCCGTTGTCGATCACACGATGGAACCGCCGAATGCCATTGGGGCCATCGGCGACGACTTCGACCCTTGCACCGACGGCGGTACGATTCGCTTCTGTTCCTTCCAACCGAAGTTTGAGCCACGAACGATTGAAACCGGGATTCTCGAACAAAGCGTTTTGAAAAGCATCACCTTGGTACGCACCACCCAACTCAGCAAAGACGTCTTGGTCACCGTCATGATCAAAGTCGACGAATGAGATGGCGTGTCCTTTTTGAAGGTGCGAAAACCCTCCGGCAATCGACACATCCACAAAAGACTTGCCGTCTTGGTTGAGGTACATCAAGTTTGGCTGCAAGGCGTCCAGCGACGGAGAACCCGTGGAGAGATAGACGTCCAGGAATCCGTCATTGTTCAGGTCACCAAAGTTGCTGCCCATGGTTTGCGAAATACGCCCCAACCCCATTTCCTTGGTGACATCCTCAAACCCGCCCAGTCCGTCACCTTTGAACACACGATCGTGATCGCTTGTGCGCATTGGCTTTCCAAAGTAGTCCGCCGCGACTTGGTCGATTCCCTCACCATAGGCTGCAACGAACAAATCCAGATTTCCGTCGTTGTCGTAGTCGAAGAACCAACACGAGAAACTCTGGCCGGGTTCCTTGACTGGGCTGAAAAGCACTTCCTCGAACGTTCCGTCGCCGTTGTTGCGGAACAACCGATTTGGTTCTCCCATGTTTGATACGAAAAGATCCGGATCGCCATCGTTGTCAATGTCGCCCCAAGCGGCGCCCTTCGCGAAACCCTCGCCACGAACGCCGGCTTGCTTCGCAACATCCGTGAAGATGCCGCCGTCATTGCGCATCAGTTGATCCGGTTCTGACTCATTTCCGACAAAGATATCCAGATCTCCATCCAGGTCGTAGTCCGCAACGGCGGCAGTTTGTGTCGGGTGATCATCGCCTGCGATCTTGGTCTCATACGCGACATCGACAAATGAGCCTCCGTCGTTCCTGAGCAGCGAATTCGGATGCCGACCGTCTTTGCCCAGCCACGCGCCCCTCAGCATCAACACGTCAGGATCACCGTCATTGTCAAAATCAATTTGACGCGTATTCAGTCCTCCCACGATCCCGATCAGACCCGCGGCTTCGGTCTGATCTGAAAAACCTTGATCGCCTTCGTTTCGAAAGTATCGACACTGCCCGTCCGTCGCCCACGAAGAAACGAATAGATCCAGATCGGAATCTCCATCAAAGTCATCAATGACGACACCGCCCGCGTGCGAAAATGTATCGATCCCCAATGACTTGCCGATGTTTCGGAACCGCGGAAACTCGACCGGGGACCTCAAACGATCAGCCGGCAATCGATAACGCTCGGGAACTTGTTCGGGATGTGTTCCGAGTGTCATGTGAGCAATGTTGAGTAGCCAGATGGCCGTTAAATTTTGCGGATCGATTTCAAGTGCAGCCTTGAGGTGAATGAGTGCTTCGGTCGAACCTTCCTTGCGTCGATGAACTCCACGCGGACCGATCGGAAAAAGGCAACCTTCGCTACCGATGCAGTTGATACAGTTTTCGTTTTCTCCTTTTCGGATCGCCGCAGTCGCCTTCGCGAGGTGAGCCGAGACTTCGATTTCGGGGTCCATCATCTGAGGACGATTGCGTTTGATCAGGTCGACCAAACCCGTCATTTCCTCAAAGACTTCGAGTGCGCGATCGGGATCACCCTTCTGTGTCCACTCCCTACCGAGATCGTAGAGTGCCGAGACGGCGTTGAACGGGTTGCGTTGCCGTTTCGCGCTCGCGTATCGACGCTCCGCGGCTTTCAACGCACCCTCGAAATAGGGATTGTTCTGATTGTTCTCGTGAATCTTCTTCAGCTCCAAGACCATGCGTTCATGGCCGGAAAGCTTTGACGTAGCTTCCTCCACAATCGCATCATTACCGCCCGAGCTGGCTTGCGGCTTCCGTTGAGCGTCATCGACGGACGTGTCTGCTTCGTTTGCTTTCTCCGCCCCGGTCTCGGAGTCACAGCCGATGCCGGTCAAAAGCAGGCAAGCGAGCAGCAATGTGGGGAGCCGAGTCAACGAATTTGGGCTATCTTGAAACACTCGAGCAAACGTCCGAAAAGAGGTGGGTCTTTTGATTATAGGCCAAGCGAATTGGTTTCCGCAGCGTCGCCCGATGACAAAACTGCCACACCCTCGATGGCTGTTCCTCTGGCTGGGTTGGACCCTTATCGGCTGTTCCAATCCTCCGCCAGATCCGCTGGTTTCGTCGAAGCCGCGATCGAGCGTGGAGAGTCGGGATGAGGGCACCGCATCAATCGAAATCTCCGTCGATGAACGGATGGAACTGGCGATCGCGTTTGCAACCGACGAAAAGTTTGACGCGGCGATCAGAGAACTCAAACAACTGCTGTTGATCGAGCCCACCAACTCGAAAGCGATCTTTCTTTTGGCGCGATGCCAAGCGGGAATCGAAAAAATCGATGATGCGATCGAGACTCTTGGTTCAATCCCGATTGATGACCCGGAGTTTGGCATCCCGGCGATCGGCCAGCGGGCTGAATACTTGTCCGGACTCGGTCGAGTTGGCGAGAGCATTCCGGCTTGGCGACAACTTGTGGAGCGGATGCCGACGCTCGACCAAGCTCGCTCCGCTCTCGCATTTGACTTGTATCGAAGTGGACGTCGAATCGAAGCTTGCAACGAATTGCAGAAACTTGCTGAACGTGGAAGGGCGAGCGATGACGAGTTGCGACGACTTCTAAACGCCACCAACCCGCCGCCATCTCGACGCGAACTGATGCTGCGGGCCAAGCGTGCCGACGTGGCGAAGGAATTGGTTGGTTTGAACGCTGTTTGGGATGCCATTCAAAAGCGAAAGTACCGCGATGCTCTTGAGTTCGTCCGGGCGATGAAGGAACCCAAGCCGACCCAAGCGGAAGTGCTTCACGTCTGGTTGCTGACGGAGCTTCATGAGTTCGACGAAGCGGCAATGCAGTTGCGCACCTTGAGCGGAGACGCCGCCGAGTTTCCATCTTTCTGGCTTGCCGTCGGTTCGATTCACGAGTCCGGAGAGAGATACGACCAGGCGTTGGCCGCCTACGAGCGAGCAATGAGCTTGGACCCGACTCGCGAGGTCACTCATGACCGGCTCGCAGGAATGCTGCTTCGAACCGGTCGATTGCGAGAGGCGAGGGCCGTTGACGAACGTCGGTTCGCGCTCGCCGGACCCGCCGAGGCGGTTTTGGCGATCGGTCCGGGACAACCCGATGATGCGGCCGCCAGTCAATCAATGGTTGACGACTTGATTCGGTTGGGCAGACCGATCCAGGCCGCGGCGTGGCTGGAACGACTCGCGCCGAGACACGCTACGATCTTTGGCGATTCGACAGAAGTAAAGAAACGCGCCGCGTCACTGCGTCAGAGTCACCTCGATCAACGACGTGCAGTTTGGTCTGGCGGCTTACTGGCGACCGACCTTCCCGATCCGACGCTGCCCAAATCATCATCGAACGAACGCAACTTGTCTGAATCAGGTAAGCAACAGCCGGTCGCTTCGAACCGCGACATCCAGTTCCGATCGTCCGCGCAGGACTTGGAGATTGAATTCCAATACCGCAACGCCACAAAACCGAAGCAGCGAGTCTTGCGTTTGTTCGAGCAGATCGGTGGAGGTGTAATCGCGTTCGACTATGACCGAGACGGAGATGCGGATCTGTACTTCGCTCAAGCCGCTTGCGAACCCGGCCAAGTGAGCAATTCCGAAAACGTCCTGCTTCGCAATGATGGTTCGAAGTTCACTCGCATTCCACGTGCGATCCAAATTGCGAATGCGTATACGCACGGAGTGACTTATGGTGATTGGAACCAAGATGGTTTCTGGGACATCGCGATCGGCAACTTTGGAGCCAACCAGTTGCTGATCAATCAAGGTGACGGAACTTTCTTGGATCGGTCGGATTGGATTACGAATGGCGATCCTCAAATGACGGCGTCACTGGCGATCGCGGACGTCAATGGCGACTCGCTGCCGGACTGGGTCGAAGTGAACTACGTCGACGATCCGTCCGTTTTCGGTGAAATACCCGTCACTTCTGCTGGCTACCCATCAGTCTTCGTCGGCCCCAACAAGTTCCGTTCCGCGGAAGATGGTATCGGCATCTCCGATGTTGAGGGCAAGGCAACTCTCGTACCGTTGTCAGACCCGTCCGTGACTGAGCAGGAGCTACAAAGTGTCGACGCGTCTTCGGATGCTTCGGCGGGAAGCGAAATCCCGCGGATCGGCGATGCGGCTCAACCTGGTCTCGGACTCATGATTACCGACTTGGATGGTCGGCCTGGGCTGGAGTGCTTCGTCGCAAATGATTCGCGGCCGAACCAGTGCTGGCAGATTCGCACCGAAGGTGATTCCGTCGCCAGCGATGACATCGCAATGATCACGGGACTCGCCACCAGCGGTGCCGGCGAGACGACGGCTTGCATGGGAATTGCGGCCGCCGATTTCAATCGCGACGGACGGGAAGACCTTGTTGTCACCAATTGGTACGACGAATGGTCGAACTTGTACGAACAAAGCGAGGGTGGTTCCTTCGCCGATCGGGCTCCACGTTATGGCTTGGATCTTCTCAGCGATCGCCATGTCGGTTTCGGCATGGTCGCCGAAGACTTTAATCAGGACGGATGGATCGACTTGCTCGTCGGGAACGGCCATGTGGACGACTTTTCACACCAGGGCATTCCGCAAGAAATGCCCATGCAAGTCCTCCAGAACATCGGAGCGAAGTTTGAATTGGCGGTGCAAAGCGATCCGTTCTTTTCATACGGGCATGTCACCCGATGTGTCGTGTCAGCCGATCTGAATCGTGACGGTCGAATGGACGTGGTCGCAACGGACTTGGTGGATCCCGCCTATGTTTTGCTAAATGAGAGCGACAACGCACGCTGGATTCAATTGACGTTGGTCGCAACCGAGCAAGAACGTTCGGCTGTGGGAGCACGGGCGGAGATCTCCGGCTCTTCGTGGATCCAAAGTCGAACGCTTCCAGCCACGGCCGGATACATGGGACGCGGCGAAGCGGTACTGCACTTCGGTTTGGAAGAAAAAAAACGAAAGCTCGTCGACGCAATGGTCACGTGGCCCGACGGTTCGACGGAAGTCTTTCGTGATTTAGAAGCGGATCGAAGACATCTGCTGATTCAGAATCAATCATCACATAAACGGTAGCGGAAGCCGCGCAGGCTCTCGGATTCTCGGAACAGACGCCGAAACTCTGCGCGAGTTCCGCTACGGCTTTGTTCAGAGTACGGGACCGACGGTCCAGGGGACAAACTCGAAATCGCCGAATCCATGTCGCTCGCTCGCGGTCTTCTCGCCGCTGGCGACACGAAGCACCCTTTCGAAAAATGACTCGCCCACCTGCTCCACGGATCGCCCCGTCAAAATCGTGCCGGCATTCAGATCCATGTCGTCGCGCATACTTTCGAACAGCATTTCGTTCGAAGCGACCTTGATCACGGGAACCGGCTTGCACCCGAAGCAACTGCCACGTCCCGTTGAAAACAACACAACGTTTGCTCCACCAGCGACCTTCCCCGTCACACTTGAAGGATCAAACCCCGGCGTGTCCATCACCACCAACCCGGGCGTGTCGACGCGCCCGGCATAATCAACAACATCTTCGAGCGCGGTTTGCCCACCTTTCGAAACCGCACCGAGAGATTTTTCGGTGATCGTCGTCAGCCCTCCGGCTTTGTTACCCACCGACGGGTTGTGATCGAGCTGTCCGCCGTAGTGTGCCACGTAGTCTTGCCACCAACGGAGTCGATCGAGCAGTTTATTGGCGACATCCGGTGAGCGGCTTCGTTCGCAAAGTAGATGCTCGGCGCCGAAAAGCTCGGTCGTTTCGGACAGAATCGAGGTACCACCGCAGGCAACCACAAGGTCTGATGCGACACCGATGGCCGGATTTGCGGTAATGCCCGAATACCCATCGCTGCCCCCGCATTCGACAGCCAGCTTTAGGTGACTCGCGCTGACCGTGCTCCGAGTCTGACGATTGGCTTGATCCAAAACGCGCTCGATCTGTTTCTCGGCGGCATCGATGGTCGCACGTGTTCCGCCCTCGGACTGCATGATCAGCGTCGGAGTCCCATCGGACTCAAGTGATCTTCCATCGGGGCCATGGATCGGGACGATCCCATGATGCTCCGCGAGAAAACCAGGCGTGTTTTGTTCGCAGCCCAAACCGATCACCAAGCACCCGCCGATGTTGGGATGCGTCGCGTACCCGGCCATGGTGGCCGCGAGCATTTGATGTTTGCGTCCGCCGTACTGTAACGCACAACCGCCGGAATGCGTTGCAGCGAAAACGCCGTCAACGTTGGGCCACCGCCGAAGTCTTTCGGCATCGAAACGCCGCGCAACGTGGTCACATACGGTGGCACTGCAATTGACCGTCGAAAGAATCGCGACGTAGTTGCGCGTTCCGACTCTTCCGTCGCGGCGTATGAAACCTTGAAACTCGCGCTCGATCGCTGTGGGACGACTCGGCGGGTAAGTTTCCGTCACTTGGGAAGCAAGATCATGGCGATCCGCCAGGTTGTGAGAATGGACGTGCTCACCTGGCGAGATCACTTTGGTTGCTTCGCCGATGCGCTGCCCATACTTATAGACCGGATCTCCCTTGCCGATCCCGTCAACGGCCAGCTTGTGACCTGCGGGGACAGGATTGACTGTTCGCACCGAACTCCCATCGGCTAACTGCACGGATTCAAACGCTCCCAAGGCTCTCGCCGCGATCGCGACGTTGTCTTTTGCGTGAAGTTTGAAGACCGCCAACGAGACGAACTGCTGCATAAAATTTGGATCTCGATCGGTCCAGCGTGATGTGTTCGGAAGATTGCCTGTCCGGTTTCGGGCCGGAAGCCTGAGGCGTATATTTTCGCGACTGAATATGACTTACTTCCTCATGCTATTCCGCTCGCGGGATAAAGAACTCGATGAAAATTCACGAATTCCAAGGCAAAGAGCTTTTTCGGAAAGCGGGTGTCCCCGTTCTTGAAGGAATCGTCGCAACGACTCCGGAAGAAGCTGCGGCAGCCTACGAGAAGTTGGGCGGCAAGATCGCGGTGGTCAAGTCCCAAATTCACGCCGGGGGTCGGGGCAAAGGAACCGTCATCAACAACCCCGATCAGAACGGCGTCGTCTTAGTAAAGTCCGCCGAGGAAGCGAAGGACGTGGCGGCCGGACTTCTTGGCAAGAAACTCGTCACGATCCAGACGGGCCCGGAAGGCCAAACCGTCGGAAAGGTTTTCGTCGAAGCAGGATGTGACATTGCCAGGGAACTCTACCTTGGGATCGTGCTTGATCGCGCGGTCGCCAAACCCGTTTTGATGGTCAGCACGGAGGGCGGCGTCGAAATCGAAACCGTTGCCGAAGAAACGCCGGAGCTCATTCATAAAGAGCACTTTGATCCCGCCGTCGGCTTGGAAGCCTATCAAGTTCGCAAGCTTTGCAAAAAGCTTGACATCAGCGGCAAAGCCGCCAAAGCGGCAGCGAAGTTCTTCCCGGCGATGTGCCGCTTCTACGTTGACGCAGACTGTGAGCTCGCCGAAGTAAATCCGCTCGTGATCACGTCAGACGATCAGATGATCGCGCTCGATGCCAAGATCAACTTCGATAATAACGCGTTGTATCGACACCCTGACTACGAAGCACTGCGAGATTTGGGTGAGGAAGAGCCGAGCGAGGTTCGGGCCAGCAACGCGGGGCTCAGCTACGTGAAGCTGGAAGGCAATATCGGATGCCTGGTCAACGGTGCCGGCCTTGCCATGTCGACGATGGACATCATCAAATACCACGGCGGACAACCCGCAAACTTCTTGGACGTCGGCGGCGGTGCAAACACCGAACAAGTTACCGAAGCGTTCCGAATCTTGCTGTCCGACCCCAACGTGAAGGGTGTTTTGGTCAACATTTTTGGCGGTATCGCACGTTGCACCACGATCGCGACCGCCGTGATCGAAGCCAGCAAAACCGTCGGTTTCAGCGTGCCGCTTGTCGTGCGTCTTGAGGGCACGGAAGTCGAAGAAGGTCGCAAGCTGTTGGCCGAGAGCGACGTCGAAATCATCTCCGCTTCTGACATCACCGATGCCGCTAAGAAAATTGTTGCTGCGACGGGCGTCTGACCCGCAACGCGCGCATTCAAAAACTTCCAAAGTAACCAACAAGCAATAGATTCATGAGCATTTTGATCGACTCGAATACAAAAGTGATTTGCCAAGGCGTCACCGGCAGCGCGGGGACCTTCCACACGTTGGGGTGCCGCGAGTACGGAACACAAATGGTCGGCGGTGTTACGCCCGGCAAAGGTGGACAGAACGTTGAAGGCGTTCCCGTCTTTGACACGGTGGAAGAAGCCGTCGCGGAAACCGGCGCGGACGCGACGATGATTTTTGTGCCGCCGCCCTTCACCGCCGATGCGATACTCGAAGCCATCGATGCGGGCATCAAAGTGATCGCGGCCATCACCGAAGGCGTACCGGTCGTGGATATGGTCCGCGTCTATGAGAAAGTCCGTGCGAGTGACTCTGTTTTGATCGGTCCGAACTGCCCCGGCTTGATCACACCGGGTAAATGTAAGATCGGTATCATGCCCGGATACATCCACAATCCTGGCAAGGTCGGCGTGATGAGCCGCAGCGGCACGTTGACCTACGAAGCCGTTTGGCAAACCTCCGCACTCGGGCTCGGACAAAGCACGTGCGTTGGTCTTGGAGGAGACCCGATCGTTGGAACAAGCTTCATCGACCTGCTGAAGCTCTATCAAGAAGATGATCAAACGGAAGCGATTTTGATGATCGGCGAGATCGGAGGTTCCGCCGAAGAAGAAGCGGCGGCTTACGTCAAGGAACACGTCACGAAACCGGTCGCCGCGTTCATTGCCGGTCGAACGGCGCCTCCCGGAAAACGAATGGGTCACGCCGGTGCGATCATCAGTGGCGGAAAAGGAACGGCAACGGAGAAGGTCGCCGCTCTGGAGGACGCCGGAATCACCGTAGCTCCCACGCCGGCAGACATGGGACAAGCCGTCCTTCAAGCCATCGGCTAGCCGGACAGCGCTGCTCTCATCGAAACCGCCGAGTCCAGTTCGCAGCTGTTCGGAAACAACTTCGCCTTGCTTTTGCGAATCGGCACGGCGGAGCGTTCCGGCTACTATCGAATTGCCGAAGTTGTCTCACTTCAGCGACTCCAACTTGTCCGTCACGTTCATTGCATCGCTTTCCGGATTTCGATGAGCAACGCTCAGGCGAATTCTGTCGCCCTGTCGGAGATCGGCATAGGCATCCGCATGCTGGGCGTAGAATCCGGCAATCCGAATCCGTTTGCCGACGATACATTCATCGTCTTCTGCTCCACTCTCTTCCGTGGGATTGCACTCCTGCACATCCAGCAGCACCTCATAGCCGGTCGCCTCGACGATCTTGCCAGCGAGTTCGCCCCGAAAGCCTCGGAACTCTCTTGGTGGAACTCCAAAGTCGCCCGGTTGAAACGGTTCGGTGCGTTCAAGCACATGAAACTTGTAGCCGAAACCGAGGACCTTCGTTTCTGGGTTCAAGTCGCCGGTTCGGACTTTGACTGTC
>JBCCOI010000063.1:0-19722 GCA_039025515.1 Planctomycetota bacterium | reverse complement strand
CGTGAAGCCGATGAACGTCTTTACGTTTGACGTAATTGCATCTATCGTTGCATTGCGGCAGGGCGGAATCGCCCCGGGCTCAGCAAGAAGTTTCTACGCGAAAGTTTCATGTATGGAACGGCAACCAGCGTTCAGGAATTGCCGAATGGCCTGACCGAAAACCACGCGGACTGCCGGTGGCAGGTAGGTGAACGAGTGGCGGGCGAAAATTCGCAAAATACGCATCATCCCGGGGCCAGCTCTGCCGGCCGGGCAAGAACGTATGTCTTGATCGTGTTCGTGCTCTTGGCGTTGGTAGCCGTTGGCCTGATCAAGGCCGGTCTCAGCCAAAATCGGCAGTCCCAAGGTGCTGGTTCCGGATCGCCTCAGCGGGGCCAAGCTTATTCACGATCCAATCGTTCGGCGCCTGTCCTCACGTATGAAGTCGTAAAGACCTATCCTCACGACCGAAACGCCTTTTGCCAGGGCCTCGATTTCGACGGGAAGACCGTCTTCGAATCGACCGGCCACTACGGAGAGTCAACGATTCGAAGGGTGAATCTGAAGACCGGGAAGGTGGAAAAATGGCTGCGGCTCGACAGGAGACTTTTCGGCGAAGGCCTGACACTCTTCGAGGATAAAGTGCTTCAACTGACTTGGAAGCGTGGGCTCGGATACATCTACGATGCGAAGACGTTGAAGCTGCTTGGAACGTTTAGGTATGAAGGGGAAGGATGGGGTCTAACCCATGACGACAAACACCTTATCATAAGTGACGGTACGGACAGACTGCGATTTTTGGATCCCGACTCATTTGCCGTCGTGAGAACCATTAAGGTCAAAGAAGGTAACCGGCCCGTGCGAGAGCTCAATGAGCTCGAGTTCGTCAAAGGGCGGATCTTTGCAAATGTCTGGCATTCCGATCGAATCGCCATGATTGATCCCGACACGGGGCAGGTGGTCGGCTGGATTGATCTGTCGGGGCTGCTCAACAGTCCTGTCGGACCCGAAGCGGTACTGAATGGAATTGCTTACGAAGACGGAAGGCTGCTTGTTACTGGTAAAAACTGGCCGCAACTGTTCGAGATTCAATTGCGGCGGCAATGATGCGTTTCGTTTCATGGCGTTGCATTCGCATCTGCTTCCTGAGTGATCCAGACGCATGCCTCAAAGCGTCTTCGCCTCACTGAACTCACCCTCGAAACTACTCAACTTATTGTATTCATGACTCCACTCGAAGAACTCCGTCACTCCGCCGCTCATGTGCTGGCGACCGCCCTTCAGCGACTCCATCCCGAAACCAAGTTCGATATCGGGCCGCCAACAGAGAACGGGTTCTATTACGACGTAGATACTCCGGAGCCCCTTTCCACGGAAGATTTCGAAGCGATCGAAGCGGAGATGGCACGTGTGATTGCTGAGGACCAGCCTTTCGAACGACGCGTCGTTACCCGCGAGGAAGCTCGTACGTTTTTCACCGAGCAAAACCAAACCTTCAAGCTGGGGCGAATCGATGACATCCCTGCTGACGACACGATCACGTTCTACGTCAACGGAGACTTCACCGACCTTTGTGCCGGTACCCACGTCGAAAGCACCGGAAAGATTGGGGCATTTAAGCTGCTCAGCATCTCAGGAAGCTATCACCGTGGCGACGAGAAACAGCAGCAGTTGCAGCGGATTCACGGCACGGCTTTCCCAACGAAGGAAGAACTGGACAAGCATCTTCTTGCACTGGAGGAAGCTGCGCGTCGCGATCACCGAAAGCTTGGTGCTCAATTGAAGCTGTTCCGCCTTGACGCGAACATCGGCAGTGGACTTCCTCTGCTTCTCCCTCGCGGTGCAACCCTACGCGCCGAGCTGGAACGAATGTTGTCCCATAAGCTCGAGGACTACGGTTACGAACGTGTTTACTCGCCACACATCGGTTCGATCGATCTCTACAAGACTTCCGGCCACTACCCTTATTACGCCGAAAGCATGTATCAGCCCATTCGGATTGAGGAACGCGAGTTCCTCCTCAAGCCGATGAATTGCCCCATGCATATCCAGGCCTACACGGCCGAACCTCGAAGTTACCGCGATCTACCTCAACGATATGCTGAGTACGGTACGGTGTATCGAATGGAGCAAAGCGGCGAGCTCAATGGTCTTGTCCGCGTACGGGGTTTTACTCAAGACGACGGCCATGTCTTTTGCACACCGGAGCAACTCAAAGACGAGTTCAAGAGCTGCCTCCGCCTCGTCCAAGAAGTCATGGCGGTGTTTGATCTTGCCACAAAATGTCGAGTCTCCTTGCGCGATCCCGACAATTTGGACAAGTACGTCGGCGAGGACAGTTTGTGGACTCCCGCCGAAGCATGTATTCAGGAAGTTGTTGAAGAGCTGGGGCTTGAGCACACGGTTGGGCTCGGCGAAGCTGCCTTCTACGGGCCAAAGCTCGACTTCATGGCTCTTGATGCACTTGGAAGATCTTGGCAACTCGGGACGATCCAAGTGGACTTCAGCTTGCCGGAGCGATTCGAACTCGAATTCAACGGAGCAGACAACAGTCCCCACCGGCCGGTCATGATTCACCGTGCCGTGTTTGGCAGCATTGAGCGGTTTCTCGGCTTGCTAATTGAACACTATGCAGGCGATTTTCCACTGTGGCTCGCTCCAGAGCAAATTCGGATCATCCCCATTACTGACGCCCAGATTCCCGCCGCGGAAGCCTTGTTGGGAGAATGCAAGAAGCGTCGACTCCGCGTGTCCATCGACGATGCTAGCACAAAAATGGGCGCCAAGATCCGACAGGCCGAGCTCGAGAAGGTTCCACTGATGGCCATCCTCGGCAAGCGTGAGATCGCAAACGGCCAAGTCGCGGTTCGCAACCGAAAGACTGGTGAACAGTCCGTGGTTGCGATGGACGAATTCCTCACTAGCGTCGTGTCAGAGGTCACGAACTACTGCTAGGGGCGGTAATAGCCGGTCGGGTCATGAATGAAGTAGCAGTCGAACGGTTTCAGGCGCGGAAGTCGCTTGAACCGCTCGCCCCGCTCGTCGACTTCTTCGACTCCATCGAAACTCACGGGCTCGATCGACGAACCAATGATGATGAAGTTGCCATTGACGTTGCTCGTTGTTGGTTTCTTCACAACCGATTCCTCTCGGATTCCTGAGACGATGTGGCCGACCCAACCGAGCTCTTGAGCACGATCGGCAAACTCTTCCCAGTCGCCGGTCGAGCTGTTTTCGTACATCTCTTTTACAAGCTTTTCAGGAGTCGTGCCCAGCTTCTCACATAGCGGCTCCATGAGGCGTCTTGCCCATTCCTTGTTGACCTCCAACTGTTCAGATTGTTGTGTCATGTTCCCGGAAAGAAACGATGACATCTGGTGATGCAGAATGATCGCATTGGGGTAGGCATAGGAGTGATCAGAAAGTGTCGTGATGATTGCAGCCATGCTCGCCGCGTACGACTTGACAACAACATGAATCGGAGCATCGCTTGCTTCCATAGCCTTCACGATCCGGTAACCCGCCATGACGGAGCCACCGGGCGAATCGTCGATCACGATAAAGATTGGATCGTCGGACTGGTTGTTGTAGAAGTGAATTCGTTCGGTCACATACGTCGCAGTCTTCGCAGTGACGACGCCGTTAAGAGAAATTCTCCGATCCGTGATGTAGAGCTCACCACCTTGATATGGCTTGGACTTGTAGTCGATCTCCGAGAGTACACGTGACTTCACCTTGTCACGATTCTCCGACAGCGAAATTCCCTCGGTGATACTCGAGAGTGCAACCATCCGTTCAATGTTTGCAATCTCACTTTCCGATTTGACTTTCGCCAGCTTCTGCTTCAGCACGGCGTTCTCGGCCATGAGGATATCGGTTTCAAGCCCGTAGGACGTCGTTGCTTTCTTGCGGCGTGCAGACTCAAGGCTGGTCTCTGCGGATAGCCGCTCCAGCTCAAGCTTGGTTGCGGAGAGCTCGGCATCTTGGCGGGCCTTATCCAGCGCGGCCTTTGCTTTGAGCTCTTTCATCTCCGCCTCCATCTCGGCGATTCTCTTTGCCCGAGGGTCTACCTTCTTCTCTGGCTCCTTCTTTTCTGCCGGTTTCTCTTCGGCTTCCTTGCTCTCTGGCTCCTTAGTTTCTTTAGCGTCGGCACTTTGCTCTGCTTCTTCGTCGTCCGCCTTCTCGTCAGAAGACGTCTTGTCCGCACTCGCTTTCTCTACCGTGCCCTTCGTGGGCTGATCAAGTGTCGCCGCCTCTTGGGCCGCCACATTCAGAGATCCCATGCCGCAAGTGCAGAAGACGAGGAGTAGGAACTTCAGGGTCAAAAAATGCCAACGATGCATCTATTCAATCTCCAGCGTGTTGATAACCGTCGTTTGTGAAAGAAGCGGCCCAAAACGGAGCACTTCCAAAAAAACCTCTCGCAAACGCGTCCCGCGCATTTGCACAACTATTGCATTATGCTTACCGGTAAGTGTCTTGCAATAAACACATTCATGCCGGAAGTTTTTGCATCGCGGGCGAAAGCTTGCCGAAGCGGGAGCCCACCGCATCACCCCGTATATCAAGCCGTACATCACCTGAAATTTGGCCTTTATCGGCCGGAATGGTGCAGGGACTTACGTTCGCCGGCCGTGGTCGATAATTCTAGCACCAAAAAGGGTGGCGGGACCCTGCGAACTGGCGGCCCCGCGAAAACAGCACTGGTCTTCGCGGGGCCGGATTTTGGCGAACGCGATCTAGCCTTTGTCAGGCTCCCAAGCTAGGGAACGATCCACCAACAACTGGCGCGTTTTTGAAGGTCGCACATCGGGAAGGCAACTCATGCTCCGCCCGATGGATACATTTCAAAATCGATCAGACGGAGCCGATCGGCGACAATCATTGACCGCCCGTTCCTAACCTTCAGCAGGCTCATACGTCACTTCATTGATGTCGACTCGCAATTCATCGAGCCGTTTCGCGACGTCCTCGGGCATCTCGGTCTGATATCGCCCGTTGATCTGCCTGGCCAAAAACGCTTCGATCTCGGCATACATCGCCATGCGATTGACAGGTTTCGCAAAGCCGTGTCCTTCATCGTCGGCCAGCAAGTAGCTGACCGTGTGACTTTTTTCGCGAAGTGCGATGACGATTTGATCCGCTTCGGCCTGTTTGACACGAGGATCGTTTGCACCTTGGACGATCAACAATGGCCTTGCAATCTTTTCAGCACTGAAGAGCGGGCTGGCCTCCTTGATGCGTTGTTTACCCTCTTCTGTCTCAGGATCGCCAACCATTCCATAAAGAAATGCCCGGCCGGCTTCCCAGTAAGGCGGGATCGAATCCAGGAGCGTAAAGATATTGCTTGGGCCGACGATATCGACGCCGCAAGCGTAGAGTTCAGGAGTGAAAGCAAGTCCGGCCAGCGTCGCGTAGCCGCCGTAGCTGCCGCCCATGATGGCAACGCGATCCTTATCCGCGATTCCTTGTTCGATTAAGTACTTAACGCCCCAAGTGATGTCATCCTGCATCAGCTTGCCCCACTGCAAGTCACCAGCGTTGAGAAACTTCTTTCCATAACCGCCACTGGCACGGAAGTTGGGTTGAAGGACCGCATAGCCGCGATTGGCTAGAAACTGGACTTGAGCGTTGTATCCCCAGTTATCTCGGGGTCCCTTGGGGCCGCCATGGACCAACACGACGACGGGAAGGTCTTTCGCATCTGCTCCGACCGGTACGGTCAAGTAAGCGGGGATCTCTAAACCGTCACTGCTTGGGTACCGAATCGACTCCATCGGCGCGAGGTATTGCTCGACCTCCTTCAACTCCGGGCGAGGAGTGTACTGGTGGATCAGCTCGCGTGTCTTGGCGTCGAAATACCAAGCCTCAGAAGCGTACTTGTCTCCGAAGACGGCAATCAGAAACTTGCTGTAGTCATTCGTCGAGCTTTGGAATGCGATTTCGCGACCCGGAAACTTCTCCTCTAGGAACTTATAGTTCGCCTCCCAAGTCTTGTCGCGCCAGTAGTAGCGTGTTTTGTCCTCAGTGTAAGACGTCGAGATAACTTGCCGAGTATTTCGGTCCATGCGAAGTCCGCCAAAGTCGACGCGATTCATCGGATCACTTTCGATCGACTCCAACTCCTTCGTTTCAGGATTCATCTTCTGCAGAGTCATCAGGTCGAGATCACCCTTGTTGGTGACCAGATAGATGTTCTCATTTTCTGCATCCCAACCGCTGACGCCGGCGTTCTCGTCCACGGTCGTCTCGTAAATGGGGACGAGGACGTCCTCGTCTTTCCGCAGCAGGATGGTGTTGCCAGCCGGGTCGGTACGGCTCAGCAAACGAAGATTATCGTCCCAGTCAAACTCATAACCGGTGATGCGATCTTCGTTCTTGTAGAGCAGTGTCAGTTCACCCGTTGAAATCTCGAGCCGATACAGATCATGCCATGCTTTGTCGCGATCATTGAGACCCACCCAAAGCAGGTCCGGGTTATTTTGGCTGGCGTGCATGATTTGCGCCGTGACTTCCTTCAGCGGCGTTAGGTTCCGTGACGGAGGAATCTCGTTCCCGTCTTCCGGTTTCGCGTTGGGATCCACCGCGAACAGATTCATGTTTTCATCGCCATCCGAATCTTTGACGAACAGGATGTATTTTCCATCCTCCGTCCATGAGTATCCGTACAGTGGCCGTTTGCTATCGGTAAGCGGCCGCGCGTTCTCGAATGGCTCTGCAAATTCTTTCACCCAAACGTTGAGAATCCCTTGATAGGGTTTCATGAACGAGATGAACTTGCCGTCGGGGCTGAGCTGACCGCCGGCGATCTGAGGGTTTCCAAAAAAGAGCTCCCGGTCAAGAAGCGGGATGTTGCCTTCGGTATTGGATTCGTTCACTTCTGCAAAAGCCAAGCTGGGGAGGATGCCACTTGCCAACAAAACCGTCGCAAGTGCGGCGATTGGAGGGTATTTCATCGAAGATTTTCCTGCTGAAAACGGGGGTGACTCGCGACGACTCCGAGTTGGATCGCCCGGTATGTGTGATTATTGCGCTTCTGCTTCATTCAACAAGACGCGTACCCTCGCTAGATGGTTTTGCGCGCGACGGATGCTGGCATTAACTTCGTCGATGTAGCCATCGGCCGCCGCAGACCAAGTTCGATTGACGTATCGCTCGGCAGACGCAAACTCAGTCATGACGTCGGCGTAAACCGAGATTCCGAAACGCTTGACAAGTGCTTGGCGGGCTTCGGCAAAGTCAGCGAAGGGCTCGACAATTTCCGAATCGATAAAGTTGAGAACCTGGGCGGGAACTTGTTGCGTCGATTCGCATAGCGAGTCGACTCCGGATGAGAGCTTCGAAAGGCTCGATTTGACCGCCGAGTACTCGGCATCTGTTTTCGTTTCGTCAGAGTGATCTTCTTTCCGAGCGATTCGCAAGAGAACGACCCCGGCGATACCAACCGCCATGGCCACCGCGTACCACGCCCAAGGTATGGTGCGCCACTTGTCGTCGGGGTCTTCAAGAGACGCGACGGACACAAAGGAGGCAGCCAAGAAGCCGGACCATAGCAGGATTTGCCCGAGCAGAATTTTCATCGTTCATTCTTCAAGTCAGTGCAAGCAGGCGTAACGACGACGTTTAACCGGCGGAGAAAAAAACCATATGGAGCGCGTGACCGACACCCACCAATGCCTCGCCGACGATCAGTCCCGCCGCGATCGGTATACCGACCTCGTGGCCAAACTTTAGCCCCATGAATCGATCGGAAACGATGCGGAGCACATTTCCAATGGTGTAGGTCAGTGCAATATGGAACGGCATGTAGAACCCGAGGGCGATCAAAACTCCGATACCTCCGAGGCCACTCATTGCCAACAGCATGCCGAGGCCGGCGCCGGCCGTGTATCGATAGGCCGGGACGTTGTCGTTCAAAATGCCATCGGTAACCGTGGCGAGCGCTTTCGCTTGTGGAGCAGGCAAGCGATCTGATCCGATTTCGTACTCGTTGTTTAAAAGGAGCATCAAGAGAATCACGATCACGGGACCCAGCCACGCGCCGACAAACTGTGCAATTTGTTGACGTCGTGGTACGGCGCCAACGAGGTAGCCTGATTTGAGATCCAACATCATATCGGAGGCCTGCGAAATCGCGAGGCAAATCGCGGCACCCACAAGCATGCAACTGGTGATGGTCGAGGCCGTGTCCAAACCACCTTTGGCGATCAAGATTAGAATGGTAACCGCAATCAACGTCATGCCCGATAGCGGAGACCAATTGGTTCGGCCGATACACTCAGCCACCACAACACCGGCGACCCAAACCCACAGCGTTCCGAGAACTGCCATCGTGAGCGCACGCATGAACGTCATTTCGGAGACGGACGAAAATGCGATCCAGATCATGACCAGCAGCCCGACCCCGATCATGGCGTAGAGAAACCGGATCGGAAGTTCGTCACTTTTTGATTTTCCGGTTGAGTCAGATTGTTGCGTCGCCTTATGCATTGACCTGAACGCGCTGGCAATCAGCGGAAACGCGGCGACGATGCCGCCGACCGCCGCGCCCACCAGCATGCCGATGCCCAACGGTTGGTACAGTAGCAAGCGCATCTCACCCGGCGTGGATACCAGCGCGGATACAGACTCACTTCCGTAGGACGAGAGCAACGGCGAAAGGAGGAAGTAGCAAAGAAAACCTCCGCAACCAAACCAAAAGCCGCCTTTACCGGACAGGTAGCCAACTCCGATGGTCATGACGGACAAGTAGAAACTGATGTTCAGCATCGGAGTCCATCCGAACTGTTCGCCGGCATTCCAGTCGTGACCTTCATCTGCAAAATTGATGATTATCAGATGGACGATGCCGGAGAACGAAGCACCTCCCAGCAAGAGCGACGCTTTGCGAACGCCCGCACCGGGGGACTTTAGAATGGTCGCGACGGCGATGCCGCCAGGGTAGGCGAGTCGATCGAAATCGATCATCTGCTTCCGAAGCGGAATGACAAAGGCCAAACCCAGCACCGCACCCGTGATGCAGGCCAAGATCATTAGCGGGATGCTGAAATCCGCAACGGATTCCAATCCTTCTCTGCGACTGAGGATGAACAGCGCCGGCACCGAGAACATGATTCCCGATGAAGCTCCGTTGACCGCCGAAGCAATCGTTTGATTGATGTTGTTCTCGACGATGCTGGTCCGGCGCATCACACCTCGCAGCACGCCCCAACCCAAGATCGCCGCGAGTTCCGATCCTTCGATCGCAAAGCCAACGATCAACGCTGCATACCCAATCGAGACGGCGATCAACGCACCAATCACCCACCCGACGAAAACGGCAGTCCACGTAAATTCAGGGTAGGGACCATGCCTAACGACCATGCCGCCGTTTTCGGGATTCGAATCAACCTCGGACATGAATCAATGAAACTCCGTCGATGAGAATAGCTTCGCAGATGGGTGTTCTGAAACGCTCATCTTTATTCGGCGAACATGGGCTCGACGCCCAACTCGCGAAGCAGCTGACCGTTGCCTTCGACTTCGTCCAAAACCCAAAGGGTGTAGCGAATGTCCAGCAGAATACTGCGGACGTTCTCGTCAAAGACGTAGTCACCGTAAAGTGAGTCGGTATTGCCATCGAACAGCAATCCGACAAGCTCGCCGCGTTCGTTCAGGGCCGCCGATCCGGAGTTACCGCCGGTCGTATCGACATTGGCTAGAAAGTTGAGCGGCAGATTGCCGAACAGCTTATCTCCGTATGGGCCGAAACCTTTTTCGAGGGAACGCGCGTAGGCGGAGATCCAACGCGGTGGGACTTCAAAGTCTTTCTTACCTGGCTGGTGTTCGTCTTCGATCAATTGGCGAATGTTGGTGAACGCTGGAACAAACTTCGTCAGCTCGCCGACTTGTTTTTCATAGCCGCCAACTTCTCCGAAAGTGATTCGCAATGTTGAATTCGCGTCGGGTGCCATTAACTGGCCACGCGTTTTGAGAAAGTCACCGAGCATCTCAATGTAGAGTGGCGCGACCAACAGAGATTCGCCTGATTGAGCCTTGCTGTGTTGCTCCGCCGCCAGCAGATCAGGTTCGGCAGCAACCGCAAGCTGTATCAAGCGATCTTCACTTGCCTTCAGTTCCGTATAGTTTGCCGACTCGAATAGGGTCAGTCGGTTTTCCACGTCCTCCAGCGTCGTGTCATTCAGGATCGCAGTGATCTCCTTTCGAATGGCATCTTCGGTGGTGGCGCCGCCAAAGAAAGTTTCGACGAATGCGGGATCGTCCCCGGGGGCACCAATCAGCTTGGTAAGAAAGTGCGTGCTGACTTCGATGGCGATCTCACGATCATAGGTTCCCTGCATTTGTCGCAGGCCGTCTCGTAGATTCTCGTAGTCGCGCTCTTGGTAGCCGGGAAGGCGTTCGACATCGGGCTTCTCTTTCTCTTTGGCAACCCGAACCAGCGTGATTGCAGCGTTCGCGATCCCGTTGAAGTAACCGTTGAACAGCCGACTGAGAAAGACTCGCTTTTGCCAGTTCTCTTGGTACTTCGTTTGAATTCGATCCATTTCGGCCAGCACCGGCGAGTATTTCGCGGACCGATTTGAATCCTCGTTTACCCAGGTGACGAGATCTTTTTCGAACTGTTCTTTCTTGCCGAGATAATCGATGCCGTCCAAGATCTGTAATGCTTCTCGGTTGTTCTTCAAATAGTTTTCGATTCCAAAGAGCGGTGGCTGAACCTTGGTCGCCAAGACGTCGTTTCGGCTTTCAAGCTCACGGAAGACCGCACGGATTTGATCGAGGTATTCGACCGTGAAAGGAATGGTACGGCCCACGGTGTCTTGCGCTTCCGCAAAGGTCGTCGCGCGGTTCGTGCGTCCGGGATATCCGGCAACCAAAATCAGATCACCCGGCACCAATCCGTCGCTGCTGCTGGCAACCGGAATGATGTTCTTGGGTTTGTAGGGCACATTCTCCGTCGAGTAATCGGCGCTCTCGCCGTTCGGACCCGTGTAGGCTCTGAGGAATGCGAAGTCTCCGACGTGTCGCGGGAATTCCCAGTTTCGCTCGTCGCCGCCAAAGTACCCGACGGCTTTCGGCGGGGCGTAGACCAGTCGAAGGTCTTTGAGCTTGCGTTTGCGAACCAACATGAATTTCTCGTTGCGAAAGAAGCTCTTCACCTCCGCGCGGATACTGGGGTCGGTTTCGGCTTCTTTCAAGATCTCTTTTTGACGGCGTTCCAATTCTTCGAACCGTTCGAGCGGATCGTCAATCGCCTCCAGCCCCTTCGTGACACGGTCGGTGACATCCGTCTGTTCGAACGTGATGAATACTCGAGATTCGGGGCCGGTGAAACGTTCGCCGCCGCGTCTCGCATCGAAGCCGTCACGCATGTAATCGATGTCTGCTTCGATCGGCGGCAGCCCTTCTGCGATCCGTTCCTCGTTCTGAGCCTTTAACGCGGCTTTGTCTTGTTCGGTGATGAACGAAAGATACGACTCCACGCAATGATGGTTGGTAATGATCAGTCCATTCTTCGAAACAAACGATCCGGAGCAACCGTCTAGGCTGACGATGGCCTCAAGCGTGCTGGACGTTGGATCGGCAAGATCACCCGGCTCGATTTCCAGCCCCATCGAACGTAGTCGGCCTTCCAGCATCGGAATTTGCTCCGGCAACCACATTCCGCCGGTGGGGGGAAACATGTCGGGTTCGTCAGAGAACACGCTGACCGGCAGCAGCAAGCAAAGGCAGGCAAGGTAAGTCCACGGTTTTCGCACCAACATGGCGGTATGCTTCCACAAATGACAAAAGGTCGTTGATCAAAATCGAGACCGATCCAGGATCACAATCAGCCGGAAGGGTCAAGCGTTCGGCAAGCTTAGAGCAAATGAACCGAACACGTCCACGATTCTATTGAATTTCCGGCTTCGATGGGGCGGACTTGATGGCGACCTTCATTCGCAAAGTTTGCATTTTCTAGATCGATTCTCACAATTCGTTTGTCACAAACTGGAGGGAAAGCCGTGACATCTAGTGCTGCTATGATTTCTACGACCGCGCCGCGGATCATGCTTGGCGGCCAGTCAGCAAACTCGTTCCTGCCACCCCCGCCGAAATGAAAAATCTACTCCCGATCTTTCTCGCTTGCGTGTGTCAATCAACCGCGTTCGCTGAATCCGAATGGATGGTTTCCAATGTGAGCGAACTGATTGCGGCAGCCGAAAGCGAGACCGAGTCAAAAACCGTCCGGCTGGGGCCAGGAATCTACGAATTGCCTTCCCAGCTCCAAATCAATTCAGGCACAAAGTTGATCGGTTCGGGAGTTGGCGAGACGGTCATTACGCACACCAAAGACTGGATCGCCTCTCCCGAAGCCTTGCCTGATCCGGAGGTACGGCTCAATGGATTTGACACAGACTCCTATCTTCTCCGGTTGAAAGATAGTGCTGCTGACATTGAGATATCGAATCTCACGCTGACGGGGCCTCAAGTTCACGGAGCCATTTTCGGAATCAGCATTCGGAAACTGCATCTACACCATGTGATGATTCAGGACGTAATGTGGTCGGGTCTTCGTATACTCAACATGATGGAAGCGCATATTCATGATTGCGAGTTTGTCGATGCCGGCGGAAAATGGAAACGTGGTGGCGTCGTGCCCGAGGAGCGGGGCGGCATTTCAGGTGGCGCGATGTTTCTCACGTGGGTAAAAGACAGCGAGATCGCGCACAACCGTTTCCGACGCACAAACGGCACCAATCCACGTGCTCACTTCGGCATCAAAGGTCGGCAAGGCAAACGATGCCGTATCCACCACAACATGATCGGCTTCGGATTTTCAATCGAGTTTCCGTTCGAAGGCGACGAGGACATGGAGATCGATCACAACGTTCTTCGAGGAGCCGTCTCCATTCCAAAGCATGCCGGTGGGAAAGTTCCCGAAAGCGGCCGCACCTTTCACATCCATCACAACTACTTCACGACAAGCTACGCCATCGAGTTCGTACGTAATGGAGTCGAGATCGATCACAACTTATTTGACTTTGACGTCGCGAAGGATGGTGGAAATCTGATTTCCGGATTTGGCAAAGTGGCGGCTCCCGGACCGGCGAAATTCCACAACAACTTGGTGAGCAACCCAGGCCGCGGGGTCATCTGGATTAACGAACCGTATGACAATTTCGAAATTCGAAATAACCACATCATCACGCGGACGACTGCGACGCCGCGCAAAGAAGGCCTTTTCGCGTTCAACGGGAAAAGCAACTTTCGTACGGTTTCGATTCGAGACAACATCGTCGAATGCATCGGCACGTCACGTCCGCTTGTTCGGACCGAACCGATGCTCGCCGCAGAGATCGTCGGCAACCGGCTCACGAATGTCCGCGATTCCGATCGACTGCCGCCACAAGGCGCGACCTCGGATGCGGGCTTGGAAGCACCATTGGCGTTTGCGTGTGGTGTTCACGGCGAGTCGCGTGTCGACGGCTGGAACTTTGAGCCGTCCAAAGACAACACTCCGCAGTAAGGTGTCGTTCTCGAGATGCTCGAGAATGCTCCTGCATTTTTGAGATCGTGTTTCAGATGACTGCAATTCATTGCCAAAGAAACGCGAGACAAAACTCGAAGTCGCTTTAATGAGGCCGACTTTGTTGGTGAAGACGGAGTCCACGTGGAGTTTCCTAGTGACTCAGCCGGAAAACAAAATGAAAACAGGATCTTTAATACTCGTCGTCGTTTCCTTCTTGCTTCAGGGCAACTCGGCGTGCGTCGCCGAAGATGAGCGGCCCAACATCGTCCTGATCATGGCCGACGACATGGGCTATTCCGATGTCGGTTGCTATGGGGGCGAAATCAACACGCCGAACATCAACGTGCTCGCCGAGGGCGGATTGAGGTTCACGCAATTCTACAACACGGGGCGGTGTTGCCCGACGCGTGCGTCGCTCTTGACGGGACTCTATCCACATGAAGCCGGGCTCGGTCACATGGTCTACGGCGACAAGGGGCCGGGATACCATCCCTATCTCAATCGAGAGTGTGTCACGATCGCCGAAGTCTTAGGCGATGCGGGATACAGAACGATGATGGCTGGCAAGTGGCACGTCGGGCACCAGAAGGGTCAATGGCCGACCGATCGTGGCTTTGAGCACTTCTACGGTATTCACATCCACGTCGATAGCTATTTCAAGGTTCTGCCAGGGTGCCCGGTTTATCACAACGAGCAACTCGTCATCAAGCCGACGGCACAGCCCAAAAACGAACTGCATCCCGATCAAGAATGGTACACGACAGATGTCTTCACCGATTGGTCGCTCAAGTTCTTGGACGATGCAAACGAGGATGGACGGCCGTTCTTTCTCTATACGGCCTTCAACGCTCCGCATTGGCCGCTTGAAGCACCCGAAGAAAACATTGGACACTATCAAGGCAAATACGCAGCGGGCTGGGACAAGCTACGTCAACAAAAACTGACGCGGATGAAGGAACTGGGGATCGTCTCTCGCAACACGCAGTTGTCTCCGTCGAACTGCCCCGACTGGGAATCGCTTTCAAATGACGAGCAAGACGAGATCGCGTTTCGACGCGAGATTTACGCGGCGCAGATTGAACGCATGGACCAAAACATCGGCCGCATCCTTGCAAAGTCGCGGGAACTCAAAGCACTCGACAATACGCTTGTGCTTTTTCTTTCCGACAACGGTTGCTGTGCCGAGGGCGGAATGTTTGGCTACAAGTGGAACAAGAACAAACGCGAAAACTTTGAATCTTGGCGAAAGCAATCGGGGCGATCCAGCAGTACCGGTGAAGCATGGTCGAACGCTTCGAACACTCCGTTTCGTCTTCACAAGCGTTGGGTGCACGAAGGTGGTATTGCAACGCCCTTGATCGCCCATTGGCCAAAAGTCATCACCAAGGGCGGGGCGTTCTCCGCTCAGGTCGGCCACGTCGTCGACTTGATGGCCACGTGCGTCGATGTTGCGGGCGCGACTTATCCGAAAAGCTATCGTGAGAACCACATCAAGGTCTCGCCCGGAGAGTCTTTGGTGCCGGCGATGAGCGATCCTTCGTCAGCGGTGCCGCGGACATTGTTCTGGGAACACGAGAAGCATGCGGCCATTCGCGAAGGCGACTGGAAATTGGTCACGTTGGATGCAACCGACGAAGACGCTTGGGAGCTTTATGACCTCAGCGAAGTGAGAACCGAACTGGAGGACCTGGCGGACGACCACCGTGACCGAGCTGCGGCGATGAAACGTCGCTGGACCGATTGGGCCAATCAAGCCAATGTGCTGCCATGGCCGGCTGAGAGGGCGAAACCGTTAAAGCAGGTCTCGGAATCCGGGGCTTCCGCCGAGGTTGTGTCAACCTTTTCCGCGGCGGCTGATGTCAGACGCCCGAACGTTATCCTGTTCATGGCAGACGACATGGGCATGGGAGATACCAGTGCGTATCAGGACTTCACAAGAAACAGCGATGAAGTCCAATTGCACACCCCGTCGATGGAACGGCTCGCGCGGATGGGCGTGCGATTTACCGACGCGCACACGCCAAGTTCTCGTTGTTCGCCGACACGTTATGGATTGCTCACCGGGCGTGACCCTTGGCGAACCAGGCTAAAACACTGGGTATTGTTCGGCGCTCAAGGCGATCCGCTGATCGAAAAAGATCGCCCAACGCTCGCAACCTTGTTCCAGGAGCAAGGATACAACACAGGTATCGTTGGTAAGTGGCACGTTGGGCTTCTTTATCGCAGATCAGATGGCAGTATTTCCGATTCGTTGGAAGACGCCGATCTGACGAAACCTCTGGCCGATGGTCCGGTCGACCATGGATTTGAATTTGCAAGGTTCAACAGTCGCTCGCACGGTTCCTCCGCGCCCAATTTGGCCACGCGTAAGAAGGGTGGACCGGGCTTTATTCATGGCAGGAAGCTTGTCTCAGTAAAGGGCAAGAGTCAGTTCTACGAGGAAGGCCCCAACGCATACATTTTGGATCAGTTGGGGAGCCGTTATTCCGATGCCGCGATCGAGTTTCTTGCTTCTCACATGGTCGGCGGAGTCAAGGCAGATCGACCCTTCTTTTTGTATTACCCATCCAATTCAAATCATACCAAACATACGCCCGATGTCGCGATCGCGGGTGTGCCGGTGCGAGGTCATTCGAAGACCAAATCGGGTGAGACCGGAACGACCAGGATGGATTATGTTTACGAGAATGACGTCGCCCTGGGACGACTGCTCGACTGGTTGAACTCCAATGACGATCCACGCCATCCGGGAAAGAAGTTCATCGAGACCACCATTGTGATCTTCACCAGTGATAACGGCGCGGAAGTCAATAACAAAGCTTTTACGGGCCCTTTCCGAAGCCACAAAGCATCTTGCTACGAAGGAGGCCACCGCGTTCCTTTTCTGGTGACTTGGGCCGCAGGCGGGATCGGCAATGGTGATGATCAATCCCCGGGAATCGATAATGCGACACCGATCTCGCTGACCGACTTGTTTGCCACATTTTCAGAGTTATTGGATGTTCCGTTGCCCGATCTCGCCGCCGGTGAGAAAGGAGCCGAAGACAGCATCAGCGCTTTGAGCTATTGGCGTGGCAAACAATCGAATCGCAGTGAGATTCCGATGTTTTGCAACGACAACGCAAACGGTTTCAAGGAAACTAAGAAAGCGGGCATGAAGCCCACGTCAGGCGATGCAGCAACCTTGATGATGCGTTTGGACGATCCCGTTGTTCAAGGCGAGCAAGTCGTTGGACAGTGGAAGATTCTGTTCGATGGCAGCATGATCCGGGCGGGATCCACAAGGCCGCTCGAGCTCTATGATCTGGCAACGGATCTTGAGGAGAAAAACAATCGCATCAAGGAACCGGGATTGCAATCGCTTGTCCGGCATCTTGAGCAGGTCTGTCTCAAGCATCGAAATGTGGGTGGTCATCGACTCGTTTCGCTCGCCAACGGAAACCCCATTCGGTTCAATCTGCATAAAGCCAAATCGCAATCGTTCGTTCGCGACGGGATCGAACTAAATCTGAAAATTGTCGGCGACGGCGATGCCTCTTTCAGCGACGACGGATTCGGCATTGAATCGGTTTCCGACAAGCAATCGAGTCAAGTGAACGACGGAGAGTCCTTCACGATCACCTTCAATGAAGATGTGATAATCCAGTCGCTCGAGTTAGTATCCGGCCGGAGAGGAGCTTGCGGCGGATTCTTTCGAATCGGTGATGGGGCAGCGTTGCCGGTTTACTGTGTCGACGCGCACGCGGAGAAGTACACGAAGACGAATCACGCCGGAATTTTGGCCGATCTCGGAGTTTTGAAAGCCGGACAAACTCTGACCCTCGACAGCGGAAGGCTCTATGGATCGAATGCCGCCGGCAGTTGGTGGCTCCAAGCGGTTACGATTAGCAAAATGAATGACTAGTCACACATTGGGTGACATTAGGAATTTCCCACCTGACTTCACTGCCATGCTTCGAACTTTACTGATTCCCTCGGTCTTGATCCTGCTTTGCGTTCTGTCGCCCTACGCGGTGAATGCCGCCGAGCGACCCAACGTTGTGATCATCTTTATCGATGACTTGGGCTACGGCGATGTGGAGTTCAATGGGGCGATTGGGCCGAGAACACCCAGCCTCAACCAGATGGCCGCCGAAGGCATGCGGTTTACCGATTTCTATGTCGGATGCGCAGTCTGTTCGGGATCGCGGACCGCACTGTTGACCGGATGCCACTACCAGAGGCTGAGCATGCCTGCCGTTCTGTTTCCGAACGCGGCGCGCGGTTTACATCCCGATGAGCTTACGATTGCTGACATGTTGAAAGCGGTGGGCTACAAGACCGCATGCGTCGGGAAATGGCACCTCGGACATTTGCCTCCGTGCCTGCCGACGCAGCAGGGGTTCGATCAGTACTTTGGTATCCCGTACAGCAATGACATGTGGATCGATCCTGCGAACCGCGTGTCGGAGAGTATTTTGCTTCGTGATGGCGTCACGGTGGACGAGTTGAATTCCGGATTGACTCGCAAGGCAGTGGTTCCGCTGATGCGCGACGACGAAATCGTTGAGTATCCGTGCGATCAAAAGACGGTGACAAAACGATACACGGAGGAATCCATTCGGTTCATCAAGGAGAATGCGGCAGCGAGCTTCTTTTTGTATCTGCCCCACACGATGGTGCATCGCCCCTTGGCGGTGAGTAAGGATTTTGAGAATCGAACGGAGAGTCTCATCTGGAATGCCATCGCGGAGGTCGATTGGTCCGTCGGCCAGATTCTAAAGACGTTGAAAGAAGAAGAGATTGCCGAAAAGACACTCGTGGTATTCACGAGCGACAACGGCGCGGCGGTCGGTTCTTCAAAGCCACTTCGCGCCAAGAAGGCGAGCGTCTACGACGGAGGAATTCGCGAGCCCACCTTGATGTGGTGGCCCGGTCATATCTCAGCGGGTACATCGTGTAACGAGATTGCGGCATCGATTGATTTGATGCCGACCTTGGCGAAGCTATGCGGTGGCGAGCTGTCAGACCACAAAATCGATGGGATCGATATTAGGTCTTTGATGAGCAATCCTCAGAGCAAGAGTCCGCGCGAGTCATTTGTCTTGCCACACGGCGACGGAACCGTCCGTTACGGAAAATGGAAGTACTATCCGTGGAAGGAAAAGGCGAAGGGGCGAGACGCGCCCACCGGGAGACCTCCGTCGCCACAGCTCGTTCAGCTGTACGATCTTTCCAAAGATATCGGTGAAACACAAAACGTCGCGGACAAGCATCCCGACGTATGCGAAGTGATGCAGGAACTGTACGACGATCTTATTCGTGACATCGAAGTCAATCGTCGTCCAACGGCGACGTTAATTCGACCTGCATCCGCAAAACCGGCTAAACGTCCACCGAAGAAGTAAACTAGACCTTTGCTCGGTGACGGCACGAGTGTGCGATCACTTCTCAGGCTCTTTCTTGGGCCGATTCAGAAAGGGAATCGGGCGAAGCTCGGTCGGCTTAATCGATTGGAGATAATCCAAAACGGGCTTCGAATCTTCGCCTCCGACCTGAGCGTGAAAGTGAAGCGTGAAGCCATGCGGACCTTTTGCGTCAATCAGCTTTGGTTCAAGATCCAAGAAAGCCTTGATGGTCTCCAGCTTGCCCAGCATGGCTGCGGTAAAGAGATCCGGCCGAGCACCTCGATTCATGAGGAGGCTCACAATATCTTTCCGCCCCATATGCGATGCTCCACCGAGTGCCGTCTCGAAGTCGCCTCCACCCCAATCGATCGACGCATTGATGAGACCCGGTTCGCGTTCGAGAAGCTTCTTCGTCATTTCAAGATCGGAATGGGCGTAGATGACGAAGTCGGAAACGAGTGTTCGATTGACCTGCGGGCGTTTCCAGGACGGGCGAAATCCGGGCGGATCGTAATCGCGTTCAAACGGAGCTTCGACGGGGCCTTCCGCCGGTTCGTCTGGCTGCTCGTCCGCGAAGCCTCGCGCAGGATAGCATCCCACCAGAAAACCACCCAGCAACAAGCTCCTACGGCCTGATCGGCCGAAAATCTCGCGAGACATTTCACGCAACCCTCTTGGAAAGACTGATCTAACTCACGCGGCATGGTAGCGACGTGGAAATCAGCGAGGGTGTTCGGGCATCAGGGCGCCGCAGTGCGACGCCCCGATGCTGATGAACCCATGTCGTGAAGCGACAGCCGGAAGACGGTTGACCCAGAAACCGTCTTTTACTGCTTCATTGCT
>JBCCOI010000062.1:0-19775 GCA_039025515.1 Planctomycetota bacterium | reverse complement strand
TTCGTGCTTCAATGCTTAATGCCGCCAGGTCGCCGCTGTCGAGCCGAATGCCCACGACCTCAAAACCCTTTTCACGCAGTGCCAGGCCCACTGTGATTGCGTTCTTGATTCCGTCGATGGAGTTGTATGTGTCGACAAGGAACACACAGTTGTTAGGCATCGCGTCTGCGTAAGCGGAGAACGCTGTGAGTTCGTCATCAAAAGTCATGATCCAACTATGAGCATGAGTGCCTTTGCAAGGGATTCCGAATGCCTGTGCGGCCCAAACGTTGCTCGTTGCGGCACATCCACCGATGAACGCAGCACGTGACGCAGAGAGACCTCCGTTTGTGCCTTGCGCACGTCGAAGGCCAAACTCCAGCACGGCGTCATCACCTGCCATCTCACAGACGCGAGCTGCTTTGGTTGCGATGAGCGTTTGGAAGTTGATGATGCACAGCAGAGCCGTCTCCACCCATTGGGCTTGCCAAAGCGGTCCACTCACTCGCATCAGCGGCTCGTTCGCAAACGCCAACGTACCTTCCGGCATGGCATCGATGTCCAGTTCAAGCGTCCGCCCACGTATTGCGTTCAAAAACGCATCGTTAAACAGACTTGAATTGTCATTGCCACGTAGCGTGGACAAGAACTGAACGTCGTCGTCTGATACTCGAAAGCTGCTTAAGAACTTGATCGCATCTGCGAGGCCAGCAGCAACTGCGTATCCGCCCTTGAATGGAGCCTTCCGGAAGAAGAGATTAAACACGGAGTGCCGGTTCTCAATTCCTTGATGGAAGTACCCCTGCGCCATCGTGATTTGATAGAGATCGGTGCAAAGCGGTGACTCAACCCATGGGAACGACATCGAAAACACTCCTATTGTTTTGTCGACACCCGTCCGTTGCAACTAGCGAGAGTCCATGGAGCTGTCTTGCCGAGAGCAGACGGAATATGGACACGTCAGTTGCTTGGAAGGTTCAAACGTTAAGGACCGCGTTGCCCGGATCGAACAAACTGTCATTGAAGAAGCAAAAGCTACCGCAGCGTGTCGAGACTGAGAGTTATTGGCTATGCAGATCGGCCAAGAAGATATCCAATGCCTGTCGGTACTCCTCGGATTGCGGATCGTTGTGGTTAGCGCCGGGGATCGTGACGAATTTCTTGGCACCGGAAGCTGCGGCATGCAGCGCCATGCCCTGTTCGATTGGGATAAGCGTGTCTGCGTCACCGTGTGATTGCAACAGCGGTCCGTCGTAGCGTTTCATCTTTTCCAATGAGTTGAAACGCTGTGTCATCAGAAGCCCAGCGGGCACAATCGGAAGTACATGCTTGGCGACTTCCGGCATGGACGTGAAGGTGCTTGCCAGTACGAGGCCCTTCGCACCATCGTTCGCCGCGAGGTCCACGGCAACGGCTCCTCCGAGTGAACGCCCTAGCAAGATGATTTCTGACTCCGGAATTCCTTTCCTCCTTGCCAACCACGCTCTTGCAGCTCGCGCATCGGAAAGCAGCCCGTGCTCAGTCGGCGTGCCTTCGCTCTTCCCGAAGCCACGATAGTCGAAGACCATCACGGCCAACCGGTGCCGTTGATTGAGGATCATCAGCGTGTCACCGCGACTGACGATGTTGCCAGCGTTCCCGTGGCAGAAGAGTGCGACGCCGACTGGGTCAGGGTGATCGGCAAACCATCCGTGAAGTCGAGTTCCATCGTCCGATTTGAAAACAACGTCTTCGAATGGAATCCTGTCGCCAGGTAAATCCGAGGGAAACGGCGATGGCCGATAGATCAAGCTTCGCTCGAACCGACCAATGGGCGAGATCTCCCTCAGAGGTGAACACCCAAGTGTGCTCAGTGCTGTTAGCAGCACTGGAATAAAGATGACTCTGCTCATCGGCGGATGCCCTGGTAATGCGTCAACGATGGACAGCGAACTGCCGGATGCACTCAAGGGCGTACCAAGTTTCAACGCCTGGGCGAAAGCTTGATAGGCAAGTCGTCATGCCGCGCGAAAATCGAGATTTTGCCGAGGGCGGATGCCGCCCAGCGAGTGGCAAATCTCAAGCTAGGGAAGTTGGAATCCAGGTGGAAGTTCGAATGTCGTCTTTGATGTAGATTCCTTCGCCGGAGCAGTCTCGCGTGCAACCGCACCGGGGACCGATAAGGAGGGCGCAGCGGGAGTGGATCCCGGCTTAGCCGATTGAGAAGTCGGTGCTTTGGACGGAGGAGCAGCCATCGATGACTGAGTAGTTCGGTAAGCGGCGTTGCCAATGCCGGCGCTTCCGCTGTCGGAAACCGTAAACGAAGTCGCGTCCTGTGGGCTTCCCTCCGCCGGCTTCGATGATGTGCTGCTGGCAATGGCCGTCGCATTCGCAGTCGTCGATGGGACGCTGGCCGGTGGGACGCTGGCCGGTGGGACGCTAGATGGTGGGACCTTGCCACCAAGCTGAGCGAGCAATTCTTTGGACCGCTCTACCGCACGCTTTGTAGCCGGATCGGCGGCGGTTGAAGTCTCATACGCGATTGCCTGATTCAGATGACGTGTCGACTCGCTTTTCTGGCCGTGTTTGTAGTGCAGGTAGGCCATATTGAAGTGGGCGACAGCGGGCTTGTTGTTCTCGACGAGAACCTGCATTGCGCCTTCCGCATCTCCGCCATCAAACCTCACGCATGCCAAGTTGTTGGTGAATCGAGAAGACCCCGGAGAAAGACGAAGGGCCTGTTCGATCGTGGTGGCCGCGGCTGCGTGATTGCCGAGTTTGCTGAGTGCGAGCCCCAGATCGTTGTAGAGCCCCGGATCATCGGGCTTCTGTTTGATCGCGTTACCGAAGTACTCCGCCGCTTCTTTGTGGTTGCCCTGACGCAAGTGGAGCCTCGCGATGTTTGAGAGTGCAGCCGGATCGTTCGGCTCCTTCTCAAGCGCCTTCGCATAGCTTTCCATTGCTTTCTCGAAGTTGCCCGTCGATTCCCAAAGTCTTCCGTTGGCACAGAAGACTTCCGCCGTCACCTCGGCGTTGTGCGCCAAGCTGGTGGGATCGGTTTCGTCGGCTGCAACGACTCGCTTCTCTCCCGATGTCCAACCGGCAACCTTCGTGGTGGAATTGGAACCCGGTGTAGCAAGCGTCGAAGGCTCGGCTTTTGAGAACGGATTGAGCGATGCGAGCTTCGCTCCTGCGGAACTACATCCCGTCATCCCTCCGGCGGCGACGGAAAGAGCGAGAACGGCGGCCAAGTGGGTGCGCTTCGATTTCGTCGAATGATTGTGTTTGGACACGTCGATGGGTCTCCCGTGACGGGATTGAGCGGCTTTGGTGATGAGGATGATTCGCCGAAGCAAAACATCACCCGAAAACGGCATTGCGAGGATTGCCCGGATTTTGCTAACGCTTCGGGATTTACCATCGACCGAATCCCTGAATCGACTTCAATGAAGCTTTTCGCTCCCGACCATGTTTCAAACGAAAAAAGGCGGCTTCCCTTCAGGAAAGCCGCCCTTGGACGTGATTTCGCCAGACTCTAATGGACTACTGCCGAGTCGCTGAACCCGTCCCCGATGAACTGGTTGAGGGAAGTTTCGGCGGCGCGAGTTCATCAAGCCATGCCCTGTTGACTTTTGTCGCCCAGCCACCAGGAGCAGTCGGAGGCGTGCGTGACGTCAGGAAGATCTCAGGTTTGGGCCCACGATACTCGATTTGGTCCAGCATGCTGCGAACGGATGCCAGCCTTGCCTGCGTCTCGTCTTTTGTTCGCCCGTGGACCACGTAAACCTGTCGGCGAGCCGGAGGAGCTTCACGGGCGATCCAAGCCAACGCTTCTTGACCGGAGATCGTTAGAGCCCCGTCAACGGCACGGAACTGATGCGGGCCGATGGTGTTGTGAAGGATCCAGCCGTTTTGCTTCTGAATTTCGAAGGGCGTAACAACGCCCATCGCATCCATTTCGTTGAACGGATCTGGCCAAGCGTTGTTGCGCTCGTAGCCGATGCCGACCTTCTGCCAAAACTCATTCCAACCCGCATCCAAGGAACCGGCGAACACGGAGCCGATTGCGAGTGTGACGAGAAGCCTTCCGAAGAGGGATGTGGATCGCATTGTAGGCAGTTCCTTCCGCCGATTAGGTCAATCGTCGGTGATAAAGATTTTGTTCATCGAGGCATACGTCCAAGTCGCCTCGGTGGGAATGCTATCGGCAAGAAACGGACGGTGATTCCAATGGGGAAACCGTCGCCCTCAAAATCGGTACGATCAACGTCACTCATGAAAGCGAGACAGGACCTCGCCTGAACTGAATTCGCATGAACTGAGCTCGGCGGTAGCTGTTCAAGAATTCAAGCAATGGCTAACTTCCAGCTGACGTCGTCCGCGATCAAGATGATCACGTTCGGACGTGAAGCCTTCGCGTGAGGACCGGGTTCCGCGGCTGATGTTTGGCTTTGAATCACCGCGACGGGCAGCAGGATTGTCGCGATTCGCAAGTACTTTGATAGCATCTGTTTTCCCGTTCCTGTCCTGATTGTTCCGCCAAGCCGCTCAGTTTACTCGCTAGACTCACTGGCGTTCGGACCACGACTTGGTTCGCGAAAATCCACCGTGAGGGGCATTCGGCAATGGGAACTTGTCTGAGTGACGGAGCCGAAGCGATTGATATCGTTGCGGAAACGCGATTTGATCGTTTGGTTGCTTCGCCGTTGGCCGATCTGCTTTCGGCGGAGCAGTTGTGTCGGCTCGGTGAAGTCGTCCCAAGTGGAGTTCGTTTTCGTGCAGTGATGTGCAGCCATCTTGGCCACAGCGCAGAACGCCAGGCCTTGATCGCGAGATATGTCTGCCGGTCCGTTCTTGAAGCAAAGCACTCATGTGAGACGTTGCTGGTTGCGGCAGGAACTGCGATTGAACCCTGGGTATTGAGAGCCGCCAATCTGTTTGATGTCCCGGTCGCGGTCCTCGCGGCACAATCAATTGGTGGTTCTTGCAGGGCCGGGTGTTCGAGATCTCATCAGCAAGCCTACTCGATGGAGTTCGATGGCCTGACCGAAGCGAACCGCGATCCCTTGATTGCGTTGCTTGCTGATCGCGTCGACTGTGTCTTTGTGAGGTCCCGTGGTCGTGTGTTCCATTCGATTCGCCAGCGTCTGTTAGCAGACGATCAACCGAGCACTCGTCTGGCGGTCCATCCGTCGTTGGCCAAGGAAACGGGACGTTCGTTGCGGTCGCTCATGGATCTGGGCGCGGTGGGATGGTACTGCCACTTGCCTCGAGACCGCTCGGTCACTTCCGAGTCACCTTTTGTGCGATGTGCTGAGGATTCAGCATCCACTGACCAAGTATGGATGCGTTCGAGTGACGAATGGCTGATTCACTGCACACGCCAGTTTTCTGGCCCATGGCCGGGTCAATCACATGAGAACTACCGAGACGAACTGTTGCTCGGTGAAACGAGTTTGGTCGAGCGGTCTCGGTCTCCTCTCGGATCATTGCACCGAATCCTGCGCATGCGAAGGTTGACCGGTTCGAGCATCGTGTCGTGTTCTGACTTTCCAGTGGTTTGCTTTTCAGAATCGTCGTTGGTCGACGTGCTTGCCCGGCGGACGTTTCGGCGACATCTTCACCGTTGGGACTGCGAGCCCTACGGAATCGCGATCCGCAAGTCTGCGGCCATCAAGGCAGGGCTGAAATCCGTGATCTATGGAACTTCGCGCGCAGCAGTTTCCCTCGCAAAGGCTGACGCTTATCGATTCCAAGCCCGTGGCAAGACGTTTGACTGGACGCAAGAAAATGAATGGAGATCTAACGGTGACGTGAATCTTGAATCCTTTTCGCCTTCAGATATCCGAGTGTTCGTGAACTTCCCTTCGGAAGTTGACATGCTACCAGCGAGTTATTCGACGACCGCCGTGGAGAGCTGAACTGCGTCAATCCTCAAAGACGCCCTTCAACGTCCCGGGAGCAATAAACACGCCGCTGAAGACCTCAGCCTTGGGGAGTTCAATCTCACCGCTCCTATACCCGATGCGCATGTAGTCCTCTTCATCGAGGTCCCCGGGGATTGGGAAGCCAGGGTTGAGATACAGGTCCCCGTCTCGGTCGTTGTAGGCTCGAACCGAGCCATCTGCGAAAAGCAAATTCAGCGAGAAGCCTCCACTGCCCGCGTGGTGGCCGAACCAAGTGAGCGTGGACTGCAGGTAGGTGCGGGTCGCCGTCGTCCTTTGCGTTGGGGGAAGGCAGTCGCCGGCCCTTTCACATTCGAGCTGTCGCTCCAACCTTGAACCATTGGAACCGATCCTTTTTATCTCGCGATCCGACGTGTGGTAAAAGGCAGGGCCCTCACCGACCGTTTCCGTCGTCAGGGTTCCGGCTTCCGCAAAGACTCGCGAAGAGTTGTCTCCTTGAGCGAAAGGATCTGTTCCGTCATATCCGAAGGCGACCGGTGTGATCGCTTCATCGATATCGCCCGGAGAAGCATCACCCAGAAGTGGAATCGCGCTGGTCGGATAATCGGACTGTCCAAGGAATCGCTCATTCAACGGCCCCAACGTTTCACGTCTTCCTCGCAGCCCCTGTTGTGCCGCTTGGCCGGCTGTTCGGATGGTTTGGTCGGAAGCACGGAACTGAACACGGGGAGCAGTGTGGGAGAGAAACCAGCTCGATGCGTAGTTGGTATTGTAGCCCTGTCCGACAAAATAGCGACTGACCAACGCAACCCGTTCATCAGTCTCGGGATCGGTTGACGCGAAACCGACCGATGGTGCCGCTGAGCCGGCAAGACCGTTCCAGTCTGCTCGTCCGCACATTCCATCGGTATACCGTTGATCAAAACCTTCCGTACCGGGCAGCTCATTTCGGCCGTCATTCGTCTCGAGTCCATAGACCTCAAGCACTTTTTCGTTCAGTTTCATCGCGTTTGAAGGACAGAGCGTGGATCCGAAATCCAATCGACCCACATTGACCTGATCCGCCACCCAACCCCAGGAATCCAAGCAGCCTTCTCGCAAATAATCGAACGATCCGGTGCAGAGTCGCCCCTGCGGATCTGAAAGTGAGAACTGCGAAAAACCGACACCCGCATTCTTGAGATTGGCCGTGCACTGCGCCGCACGAGCGGCCTCTCGAGCCCTGGTAACGGCTGGCAGTATGAGAGCAACTAGCAGTGAAATGATGGCGATCACGACGAGCAGTTCGATCAGAGTGAAAGCCCCTCGCTTACCGCACCCGCAACGCTTTCCCAATCTCTTGGAACGCTCGTACATCGATTGTCTCCTGCTCCATTGTTGCTTTGACCAGCACCAGTTTTGCGAGTGTATGGTTGTCCCGGCGGTCGTCAAACCAGCTTCACAATTACTTCATGAACGAGCAAAGAGACATGCAACTTGCCAACGCAACTCCCAAAAAAAGTGATCAAGCATCGCTGTGGGTTGTGGTGAAATCCTCCCATTTTTCCGGGATCGAGACGTCCAGATGAAAAACAAGTTCACGTGAATGCGAAGGAAGTGTGAAGTCTGCAGGTTCCAAGCAATTTGCGATTGCGAATGAGGATGGTGACGATTGAATACGCGGCATCGGAGAAGGATCGGTGCGAGTCGTCAGACTCAGCATCACGGAAATGCGGTCCGCGACTGGCCGCCGTTTGACGGGTTTCTTCGTGTGAGTCGCAAGATGCGTACTTCACTGACTGAGGTCCGCGAATTGGAGTTTTAAGAGAGGTCCGCAAGTGCCCCGTGTGTTGCAGGTCGCCGGCTGTCCATCTCGGCACGTCTTTTCAATTGTGGGCGGATTAAGAAATTCGCCCACAGGAATCCGCAAGAGGAATTTCGAAATGTCGCGTACGCGAAAGGGTTTCACCCTAATCGAGTTGTTGGTGGTGATCGCCATCATCTCGCTGTTGGCAGCACTCCTGCTGCCCGCAGTCACCAAGGCACGTGAGGCAGCTCGTGCTGCACAATGCCGTGCCAACCTGAAGAACATCGGTGTTGGACTCTTCAAGTTCAGCGAACGGGACCCGCAGACCCGTTACTGCAGCGGAGCAAGCGACTTCCGTCGCGACGGTTGCATGGACACTTACGGTTGGGTCGCCGACATCGTGAATATCGGTGACGGAAACCTCAACGAGTCCCTCGACCCTTCGAACCCGCTGAAGGGCTCGGAAAAGCTGAACGACCTGCTGGGTCAAACAGCAACGACGGCACCCAGCGAAGGTGCGACGGATGAACGCGTGCAAGCCGGGATGTGCGGTCCGAAAATCTTGAGCTGGGGCGGACAGGTCGTTACCGCCACTACGGGCTTCATGGCCACTGGCGTTGGTACCGTAGAGCGAGCTGACCTCGTTTCCCGCTACTTCGTGCAACAGGGCTACAACACGAACTACTCGACCAGCTGGCACTTGGTGCGCGGCATGGTGAAGACGTCGTTGCAGTCTAGCGAGCTCCACACCCTTGGCGGTGTTAGCTACAAGGGATTGAGTGGAACGACCGGTCCGCTCACCGCTTCCGTCATGGATCGTTCTCGAATTACCGCAAGCAACGTCGGATTTGTCGGATGTGCAGGTGCGGGTGATGTCGACGAAGCAATCCTTTCGACAACGCTGGCTCTGGTGCCGGGGAGTGAATTCTCGAACGGCGACAACCAGTCGCGTACCTACATCGAAAATGGCTCGCTTCTCACCGAGGCGTTCAATGACGGTCCCGCGATGTATCAGACCAGCACGAATGCGGTTCGACTGATCGAAAACGCTTTCGCGGTTTCGCTCGCGAGGCAGCTTGCCTGTGAGCGTAGCATGCCGACCACTGCAAACTGCGCTGCCCCCTCGGGTACGACGAACGGCGTTAGCGATCAAGGCACCTACCTGCAGGATACGCGTGACTGGTATGCCATTCACCAGGGTTCTTGCAATATTCTGATGGCCGACGGTTCGGTGAAAATCTTCTACGACACGAATGCGGACGGTTATCTCAATCCGGGCTTCCCGATCGCGGACGGTTTGAGCGAGAGCGACATCCTACAAGTTGGATACTCCGACGACACCACCGAGATGGCAAAGGATCAGTTCTTCGCCGGCCTCTTCTTGAATGAGCTCTTCTTCAAGGGCATTTTCGAGGACTGATGCTTCGAAATCACTCTTGATTGTTGTCTTTGGTCCCTGCGGATCCGTTTGCGATCCGCGGGGGCATTTTGCGTTTTGCAGGTTGCCTTTTATATGAATCGTTTAACACGCGCCCTGGCATTCCTATTCGTTGGTATCGTCGCATTTGGGGCATTGACTTTCGTGCTCGCAACTTCAGTCACTTACAAACCTTACGGCGTGCCTGACCTCCTGCGGGAGGACTACGAGACCCGTGTGAGTGAAATCAAGCAACGTAACCGCCTGCTGAGTGGCGAAGTGGAGGATCACGAGAAGGTCCCCCTTGCTCAGGTCGAACTTACCGAGTTTGATTTCGGCAGGCTCAACCCTCATGACACCGTCAGTCACGACTTTATCGTCAAGAATGTTGGGCTATCACCACTTGCCCTCCGCGTGAGAGAAACAAGCTGCAAGTGCACCGTCGGAGAGCTTGAAGATTCGTTACTCCAACCCGGTGAATCCACCAAGGTCACGATGACTTGGAATACGGGCATGAAAGCTGAGGTCTATGAGCAATCGGCCGTGCTAGCGACGAATGACCCGTTCAATAAAACAATTACTATTACCGTTCGTGGGGAAATTAAATCCGAGCTAGTCGTTCCGAAATCAGTTTGGCTGGGAAAGGGTGATGTTGGGTCACGATTGAGGACGAGTTTTTTCGTTTCAAGCCAGCTTTGGGATGGCTTCACGATCGAGGATGTCCTCTGCGACCGCGAAGATTTTGAGTGGTATGTCGAGCCCGCAGATCTGAACGCACCCAAGCTGTTGGAACTCGATCCCAAGTCGGCTTGGAAAGTCGTATTCGAAGTCCCAGTTTATGAACAAGGTCAATTTAGCGGCGAGGCGCGTCTTGTTGTGAATCCCGGCACTGGCGAACCCGCAGTTGAACGAACATTGAGCTTTGGGGGGAAAACTCGCTCACCGATCGCGTTCGTGGGTCCCGAAGTCGATTCACGAAATGGCGTTGATTTGGAAACACAGCAATCCGACCGCCGTCATGACTTCTCGTTTCTCGCTCGCGTCCGGGGCAACGAACATCGCAAGATCGCCATCCTCGACCATCAACCCCCGGAACTCGAAACGGCAATCCAGCCAACCGGGCGTGAGGGCGATTATCGGGTCACAATCTCGATTCCCAAGGGATGTCCAGCGGTCAATTTCAATCGGGATGACCAACACGGCTATGTCCAAGTCGGCGATCCAGATGACCCTACTTTTCAAAACTGGTTGCCGATTTACGGAGCTGTTTTCCAGCTGAATAAATGAGCTGTACACTCTGAGCTCGCGTCGTTCCGCCAGTTCTGTTCTCGTTCGATCTCGTCATGGCATCCGATCAAGTTTCTTCCGTCACTGGTTCCATCAAATGCGGTGGGTGTTCGACTTTAAGTGAGGCTGGCTCGCAGTTCTGCCAAGGTTGTGGGCAAGCGCTCTACGAACCATGTCCTGAGTGTTCCAAGCCCGTTCAGCTGACCCAGTCTTTCTGCTCCCATTGCGGTGCTGACCTGAAAGAAGCGGTTGAGACGAAGCGCGCGAAGTATCAAGCCTTCGTCAGCGATGCAGTCGACCATGCGAAACAGAATCGCTTTGAAGAAGCGATTGCCCTTCTCTCTCGCGTCGCGAAGGATTCGGACTTCCGGTATCGTGAGATCGCTGGTCAGGCAAGCGAAGCGATCCAGAAGATTCAAAAGCTGGAGGTCTTTCAAGTTCAGCTCGCCCGCGATTCTGAGGAAGCGGCTGTTTCTGCGATCGAGAATGAAGACCACAGGCGCGTTGTGAAGATTCTGCAGAAGGCACCTTTCGTCCTTCTGCAGGAATCGTTTCAGTCTGCGCTCGAACGCTCACGTTCTTTCATGGGTAGTCACGATGCGATTGAAACCGCGTTGAAGGATGCTCTTTCGCGCAACGCCGTCGTGGATGCTGGATCGCTGATCAATCAACTCTGCGAACTCGAGCCGAATGATCCCAGCTACAGAAAGCTCGCGAAGAAGATTGGCAGATCGTTGATGAGCAGCGCCGAGGCTTCGTTCAAGCGTCGGAACTATTCGAAGTCTCGCGAGAATCTGCAGGCCCTCCCACAAGCGTCGCAGGATGACTACAGCACTGAGCTGCTGGATCGCATCGATAACATACTTTGGCTGCGAGAACAGCTTGATGACTCGCTGTTCAATACTCCGACACTTGGCAGGCTATCAGTCCGGCTCGCAAAAGACGAACCGGAGGAACCTCGAAATCGGGAATGCACTCAGGGGATTTCGAGGAGCCTTAAGGAGGACGAGAGGCTGGATCGATCTCCGTTTCCGTTGAGGCGTGCAAGGAACGAGAGCTGGTTGGGTGGCGAACTTGGTCATTTAGCGATTCTTTCGAAAATCAAACATACCGGGGGTAGCAAGTCGGCATCGCGTTGGGGACAGTTCAACGTCGCTGTCGGCTTGGCGCTTCAAGGACTCGGCGAATCGCGAGTCTCATTAAATATGAGTAAACCATCCGGTTTGCTTCGAAAGGTTCTGAAACGCAAACCTCCTCAAATGGTTTGGGGAATCGATGTCGGGAGTTATGGCATATCGGCCGTCTGCCTCCAACGAACGGAGCAAGGGATTGAATGGATCGATGATGTTTCTGAGACGTTTGACCAGCCGCTGTGCCGTCCCGGTTACAACTTCGAAGATAGCCTGATCACCGAAGCGCTTTGTCGGTTTCGAGAATCGAAAGCGATTGCCGATACGCCTGTATGGATTAATTTTCCGGCTCAAGACTTGATCAACCGCTTCGTTGTGCTTCCGCCGGTCAGCGGAAAACAGGCGAAGAGTTTAATGGAACGAGAGGTTGATGACCGAATTCCATTCGATCGGGATGAATTGTGGGTTCACTACGAGATTTCTGATCTAAATGAAGAGAAGGAGTCTCTCGGACGTCCCAGCAGCATTCACGCCGCGCGAATGTCTGCAATTGAATCGCGGCTCAACTTGTTTAAGGACGCCGAACTCAACATTGCCGGAATGCAGGGGGATTCGGTCGCATTGGTCAACTTACTCTCCTTCGAGTTCGCGGAAGATCTGCAATGCTCTGAGCCGGAGAAAGAGGACGAGGAAGATGAAAACAAAGATGATGGATCGTTGCGATCCCACGCGGTCGCACTTGTGGATTGCGGAGCTGCAAAAACTTCATTGATTCTGATGTCCGCTGAAGCTTATTGGATTTGGACGATGGAGTTCGGCGGCGAAGAGTTAACCGGCTTGCTCGCGCGGGAAACGAAGAGGCCCCGCTCGGAAGCGGAAGACCTGAAATTGAACCCCCATCAAATCGAAAACCCCGCTCGTCAGTTTGCGACGACGGAGGAGAGACTCAACGATTGGTCCATCAAGCTGAGGCGAATCTTTGACGAGGCGAAAACCACCTACGAGTTCTTTGATGTTGTCAAGACGTTTGCTTGCGGCGGTGGCTGCCAAACACTTCGTTGGTTTGATAGGGTGCTGCTTGCGGCACAGAAAAGAGCGTAGTCGTTTGAGAACACAAGTATGTTTGCTATGAGCTTTACATCCAACAAAAACCGGTTGCGACTTTCTGGTCTGTGCTGTTTGATCGTCTTTTCAATGTCCTTTGCCGGCTGTGGTCCCAGCAAGCAGGACCTCATGATGCGAGCGGCAAAGCGGGTCCGGCAAAAATCAGACCCCAATGAGAACAAGCCGGAACCGCCCATTAACGCCGCTACGGTTGCCCCCGTTGCCAAAACCGTGGAGTCACCCGTCACGGTTCCGTCAGGGCGTGCGGCAAAACCTGAAGCAACGGTGGAGAAGACGGACGATGAGGTCATCGAGAAGAAGCCTTTGCTTACGGTTGAGGAGTTGCGTCCCGAGCAACCGCTCTCTGAAGCTGAACGCCGGAAATGGGCCTACGAGAACCTGGTAGCAGTGGGAGAGGCGATTAAAGCGTACCAGGATGAACGCGGATATCTGATACCCCGCTACATGAAAGGGCGAGGTGGACTTACCACAGTTTCGTGGAGAGTTCTTTTACTCCCGTATTTGGGATATGACGAACTCTACAAAAAATTCGATCTCAACAAGCCCTGGTATATGGAACCCAATAAATCGTTATTGAAATACATTCCTAAAGAGTATGTTTCTCCGGAACGTTTCGACACGATGACAAACTTGCAGCTCCCGTCCACACCCGACTTTACATACCATAAGCTGGCTGGAGCGTTTTCAAGCGTTGAAGATGGTTTTCACAATACGATTGCTCTGGTTGAAGTCAACGACACGGCTGCGGTGGAGTGGGCGGCACCGTTGGATTTCGAGCCAAAGTCGAGGGAAGAACTTCATAGCTCGCTCGGTAGCTTGAGAGGTGATGGTGCATTCGCACTCTGGGGGAACGGATGGCCGACGTTATTGGCAAAGTCCCACTCGCCCACACTTCTTTGGACGGCATTCACGGCAGCCGGTTCCGATGGCAATTCGTTAGGGAAACTTCATCGCCCCATTACCATCGAAGGAGTTACTGAGGGTGCGGTTGCGGCCAAACCAGAGGAACCCACCGGCTCTTCTTCGGTCACGGTTCAGAACCAAGTGCCAGCAATCGAACAAGTGCAAGCCGTCAGGGAGGAGGCGCCGACCGGTTTGGAGATTCGCAACGCATCCGAGAGACTGAGGAAGGTCTTTGCCGAAGAACTGGGTAAGGCGAACACGGACGGAAAACTGAATCGTCTTTGCGAACGGCTGATTTCTTCGGCAAGCCGAATTAAGTCCGAACCGGCAGACGCATACGCTTTGACAGTCGCGGCGCAAAACCTCGCAATCAAGGCCGGAAACGCCGAATTGCTTCTTCATGCTCTCGATCTTCGGGTCGGTCGGTTCGAGATCGATGCGTATGAGCAGAACATGGACGCTTTGATGAAGTTCAGCCAGGGAACAGCTCGTCGTGATCCGGTGACGATCGATGGAAAAGTAAAGTACATCAGGCGTGCGCTCCATACTATCTATGCGGCCATCACTCAGAATGACTTTATGCGGGGTTCGAAACTGGCTCGCACCGCGAACAAGTACCTCTCCGATTCTGAAGAATCAGACCTTCCAAAACTATTCGCTCGCTTGCGGTCGCAGTTGGGTGGGGCGGCAATTGAGTTTGATTCTGCGAAAGAGCATTTAGCGACGATCCGAATCAACCCCGATAACGATGCGGCCGTTTCGAACTTCGGCTACTTTCTTTGCTTCTTTAAAGGGGATTGGCAGACGGGACTCGAGATGATCACTCGGAGCAAGAACTTAGAACTGGCAGAGCTCGCCGAAGCCGATCTTGCCGGCCCAGAAACGGTTGACGATCAGATCGCGGTCGCGGATCGCTGGTGGTCCATTGCCGAGCGTGCTCGGGGCGTCTACAAGCAAGGCGCAATGGATAGAGCCAAGCTCTATTACCAGATGGCGTTCGAGGTAATGCCCGATTCTTTAGAAAGGATGCATGTGAAGAATCAGCTTTTGGAAGTCCGTAACGAAGACCCATCGAGTCCGTTCGCTCTCTGTGAGCGTCTTGCGAATGAGATGAACGCTGACTTGCAGGTGAGCCTCGCAGCTTTAGCAGTCGCGCGTTATGAGGGAAGGCAAGATGACGGCGATGATGAGGATGACGGTTGAAACCCGACACTCGAAGCACAGGTGTATTTTCCGTCTTCGGCCGCTCTATATTGATCATAGTTCTCGTTTGGGTCGCTGCGGTTCATTTGACATGCCTTTCAGGCACTTACGTTTTCGACGACATTAGTATTCTTCGGAACGAAGCTCTAGCGGATGCTCTGTCCTTCCGCTGGTTCAAGATTGCTTCACGGCCGCTGGGGCAGGCCACGTTTGCTCTTCAGTTTTCCATACTCGGGCGGTCTGAAGAGGCATCGCACGCGGTCAACCTTGCCATTCACCTCATTGCGTTAGTCGGCTTTTTTCGATTAGTCGAACGCATCGCGTGCTACGTCCCTTCGGTCAACTCGCTTCTCGAAGCTCGCCTGCTTGCCGGAGCTTGCTCGCTCCTCTGGGGAGTTCACCCACTGACGACGAATGTCGTCTCCTACGTCGTCCAGCGATATGAGTCATTGGCATCACTCTTTATCATCTGGTCGCTTTGTTTTTGGCTGAAGGCGTTCTCGGCTGAAAGCCAATTCGTTGACACGGCAAAACAAGAGGATTCTCGGCATACTCCCTTCTTCGCCGCTGCAGCCGTGGCCTGTGCTTTAGCTGCGATGGCTTCCAAGGAGATCGCGGCCGGCCTTCCAATTGTGTTGGCCACGGCTTTCTGGGTCTTCCCAAAGAAACGCCCAACCCATCCACGACTCGTCTATGGCAGTATTGGACTGCTCTGCCTTCCAGTCATGTACGGTTTCTATCGGCGGGTGCCCGGTCTGCTCCGGAGCGGAACGGAGGCCAGCACGATCGGATTCCGATTGCCGGGCATTGATGCGTGGGAGTACATAGCCTCCCAACCCCTCGTGTATGGACGCTATTTGAAGCTATTTGTTTTGCCGACCGACCTTGTGCTCGACTACGGTTGGCTTCCATTGACTTTTGATGGATGGCATTGGCTCGGCTTGGCCGGCTGGATACTGATCGTGCTCGTGCTGCTAATTCTTTGGTACAAAATACCAATGCTTGGATTCGCCCTGAGCTTCATCTTGCTCGTGCTTGCCACGACCAGTCTTGTGCCGACACAGGACTTGATTTTTGAGCATCGATTCTATCTCCCGACGGCTATTTTGATCGTATCGGTGGGCGCCGTTGCCTGGACTCGACTGAAGACTTACCCGGCGGTTTCAGCCGGATGCGTCATTCTTGCTGCCGTCCTTCTCTCCGCCGGTACGTTGAGGCGAAATGCGGACTACACCTCCGTTGCAGCGCTCTCGAGTTCGGATCTTAAGAGGCAGCCTCACAATCCGAGGACTATCGCCCGATTAGCCGCAGAAAATTCTCGGTCATCCCTGGAGCTTGAGGCCGCGATGCGAGAGTCGTTTGAGATCTCGCGAAAGCGCGGGTATTTCTACAAGGGTTCAGACTACTTCTGGTCTCGAAGCATCGCCGACCTACTTTTCTTCCGCAATGAGTTCTCCGAAGCCGCTACATGGTATCGACGTGCACTTTCCTACGGCTTTCGAGTGGAACAGAAAGCAGAAGTGCTTCTTTCCCTGGGTGTCGTTTCCTCTCTGGTGGGTGAACGCGAAGAAGCCGATCGGTATTTCGAGGAAGCACTTTCACTCGATTCATCGATCACACCTCGTATTCGCGAAGCCTACAAGGAGCACCGCCGAAGAGCAGATCAACCTTGATCGGGTGGCTCTTTGTCAATCAAAGGACGAGATCTCAAAATGGATCGAAGTGCGGCAACCCGTGGGTTTTCGCATTCCTCCGAATGATCGAAAAACTCCGTAAGGGGTTGGTCAACAATGACCGACAGAACCTCCAACCATGCTCGATCACATACGTCTTGGAACTGTCCGGCGACGATACGATCGACGTATTCTTGCTCACTTGTAGTGCGACGACTCTTGAGTGAAAGGGCTACCGCGACTTGGATTTCGTAAGTGCGAGACGAACTCTTTAATCGCTTCAAACCTTCCAGCGCCTTGGCCGTCGCCTGAAAATCGGTTCGGCATATAGCCACAGCGAAAAGACCTTCATGGGGCTCTGTTGTCTTCGCCTTACTGGCGAGGATACAAGATGTGTAACCCTTCTCTGCTTCAGCAAAGTCTTCCAAGCGAAGGTTGCAGTCACCGTAACGGAGTTGCCAAACGGGTTCCTCTGGTTGGAGTTGTCGGGCCTCCTGATAGGCCTGCTTGGCCGCATTCCATTCCTGGTTGCGAAAGTGCGAGGTTCCTAAGTTACCCCAATATCTTCCGTTCTCGGGATACTCCGCTACCAGCAATCGAAAGTGCTCTTGTGCGTCTTCGTATTCCTCGGCACTGACGAGAGCAATTCCGAGGTTACAACGGGCCATCGCAAACTCGGGAGACTGCCGAACGGCTTGGCTCAAAAGGGGAATAGCCAGGCGTTGTTCCCCCATCAACGACAAGACTCTTCCCAGGTTTGCGAGCGCACGTACATTCCTCGGCTCGACCGCAAGCGCTTTTCTATAGTAGCGAATCGCTTCTTCAAATCGCCCCTGCTCCGCCAACTCCGCGCCCAGGTTGAGGTTCGCTTTTGGGTTGCGATCATCTGAATCCAGGGCGTGTCGATACAGCGTGATGCTATCCTCCCAAACCGTTATTTGACTCAAGGCGATGCCGCCATAAAAAATCACGGCAAGCAACGTCACCGCGATGATCGCCGGTTGACGCTTGCGACTGAAACATCGCGATGCAATCCACAGAGTACACCCGATCAGTCCGAGCATCGGAACGTACATGTAGCGGTCAGCAATCCGATTCTGAGCGATCTGAACGATACCCGAAACGGGAGCAATGGAGACGAAGAACCAGAGCCAACTCGACAGGAGCAGAGCCGACCGCGATCGCACCACCACAACTGTCAACACTGTGAGAACTACGAGAGAAACGACGATATTGAAAATCGATGGGAACTCACCGTAGTTGTGATAATGAAACTGCAGTTTGACGGGAAAAAGAAAACGCAAGATGTACTCGAACGAGTTCGTGAATACTCGCGTGATCCTTTGTATCAAGGGGTAGGCATCTCCGGTCCCAATCGAACCTCCACTTGCCTGTGCCTGGAAGGCCACAATGGCGAAGCAAACGCAGATGATCGCCCAGGGGATCGCAGAGTAGATTCGGCGCAAAACCAGTTTTCGTTGTGGATTGCAAAGCGTACCGTCGTGCAAAAATGAAAGAATGAGTGCCTGTACCGGGAATACGATAGCCGCCTGCTTGCAGAGGAGCGAACAAACAAGAAAGCAGCCAGTCGCTAGGTATGCCGCTTTCTTCTCTGAGCGAAGGTACCGGACGTAACAGAGGACGGAGGCGAGCCAGAAAGCGGACGATAAGACACCTTTTCTCTCGGCGATCCAGCAGACCGGTTGAACGTTCAGCGGATGGATTGCAAAGAACAAAGCTCCAATCGTGGCAGCAGCTTGATGACAACCCAAGCGTCGAAAAATCAGGAAGACAAGCACGACGTTGATCGCGTGAATCAGAACATTGGAGATGTGGTAGCCGAATGCATCTGTTCCCCAAACCGTGCTGTCGATCTGGAGCGATACCCACGTTAGCGGCATCCAGTTTGAGAAATGCGAGGTCGTGAACGCCCATTTCAGGTTCTGAAGACTTAGGCCCCCAAGTACATAGGGATTCTCATAAACCACTTCGCGATCATCGAAGCTTACGAACTCGTGTCCAGTCGCCGAAAAGTAGACAGCAGTCGTGCACAGTGCCAGTAAGGTCGCGGTGATGATCTCCCAAATGCGATTCCCCCCTGCTTCTTGATCAACTCGTTTCATCATTGGTTCTTTTGAAGTTGGGCTTTACCGACCAAAACAGGCCAAAGGCCCGGCAAACAATCGGGGCTTTGCCCCTAAAACGATTTAGCGCAACATCAAAAAGCGAAAGGGAGGGAAGATCGATCAGACGGCTCGTGCTCTAGAACACTTCTCATGAATCGACCAAATAGGGGTGGGAGAAACTGAGCCGTACGCGTTTCAAACCTGGATTGTCTCCTTATCGGTCGCAAATTATAACCATTGACCTTGGTCACTTCACCATTCAGGTTTCAACGGATGTTGATCGACTGACCCGGTCAACACGCTCTCAGAGTTGATCTTTGTCTTGCGTCATCAACGGTTCTATGGCAAACCAACTCCCGAGCGGGACGCTCACACTCCTATCCGTTGTGATCCCTGCTCGCGACGAGGAAGGGTGCATTGAGTCTACAGTCCGCCACCTGAATCTCGAGCTTCGGCTTCAGTCGATCCCCCACGAAATCGTCGTCGTCGACGATGGAAGTTCAGATCGAACCTGGGAGATCCTTGAGAAGATTTCGCAAGATATTGGCGAACTCCATCCACATAAGAGTCAGGGACCACATGGATTTGGTCGTGCGATCCGTGCCGGGATTGAGAAATCCAGTGGTGATTGCGTCGTGATCATGATGGCCGACGAGTCCGATGACTGCAGGGATGTCGTGAGATATTGGGAAGCCCTCAACCAAGGATACGACTGCGTGTTCGGAAGTCGTTTTGTGCGTGGCGGGGGTGCGATCGACTACCCTTGGATCAAGCTCATGCTCAATCGGATGGCGAACCTGTTCATTCGTTTGATCTTCCGGATACGTCTCAATGACACAACAAATGCGTTCAAAGCCTATCGCCGCACGACACTGGATGGGTTGAAGCCATTCCTCTCACCACATTTTAACTTGACAGTTGAACTCCCCCTCAAGGCGATTGTCAGGGGATACTCCTGGGTCACACTACCGATCACGTGGAGAAACCGCCGAAGTGGCCTTGCCAAACTCAAAATTCGGGAGATGGGAAGCCGTTACTTTTTCATTGTTGCCTACGTCTGGCTCGAGAAGTACTTCAGCCGCGGTGACTATCTCAAAGGCGAAGAGCTCAAGCTGAATGCAACCTTCAGTAACGATAAGACGTCTGAACAATTATCTCGCTCGAACTTCAGGGACCAAGAACAACGCATTCAGGTGGATGAAAGCTAGATGAAAGTCTTGATCACCGGAGCGTGTGGGTTTGCGGGATCGTCAATCGGAAT
>JBCCOI010000061.1:0-20133 GCA_039025515.1 Planctomycetota bacterium | reverse complement strand
CCACGGTGGCCCTTGTCACCGCCGGCGATCACTAGCACTTCGTCATCTACTTTCAACAACATGATTTATTCGCTCCGATCCTCAGACCACTTCGTTGGCAAGACTGACGATCTTCATGTAGTTCTGTTCTCGTAACTCCCGCGCGACGGCGCCGAAGATCCGGGTCCCCCTGGGGGCCTTGTCCTTATCGATCAAGACGACAGCATTGCTGTCGAACTTGATGTAGCTGCCGTCATTTCGGCGGGTGGGCGTCTTCGTCCGGACGATCACCGCGCGAACAATCGACTTCTTTTTGATGTCGCTGCCCGGGATGACGCTTTTGACGCTGCAGACGATCACATCCCCCACGCTCGCGAACCGACGACGGCTTCCGCCCAGCACTTTGATGCACATCACCTGCCTGGCGCCGGTGTTGTCCGCGACATCCAATCGTGTTTCTTGTTGGATCATTGATTACTTCCGCAGTGGTTGGATCTATTCGTTCTCGCCGCTCGCGGCAGCCGCCTCGGCTTGCTCCGCTTCCTTGCGGGCTGCACGTAGAGCGACCAGGTCGACCTCGGTGCTCTTCTCGAGCACGCGTACCAACCGCCAGCGTTTCAGCTTGCTTAGCGGTTCGGACTCGACGATTTCGACCAAATCTCCAACGCCGGACTCGTTTCCTTCGTCATGCACGTGGCAGACGGTCCGGCGGCTGATGTATTTCTTGTACTTGGGATGCTTCACCGAGCGATTGATTTCGACGCGTCGCGTCTTGTCCATCTTGTCGCTGGTGACGATTCCCGAAACTACACGCTTTGGCATTTCGTTATGCTTCGGCTGGGGTGGTGTTGGCTGCCTTCGCTCGCTCGGTCTGAATGGTCTTCACCCGGGCGATAAGACGTCGGTTCTTCCTGATGTCACTGGGCGTGTTCAAACGCTCCGACTGGGACTGGAATCGGAGCCGGAACAACTCTTTCGCGGCTTCGTCACCCGTCGCCTGAAGTTGCTCGTCGCTCATCTCACGCAGTTCGCTGTTGCTGGTCATCACCGACGCCTGCACTCATGGACATTTACTAGTGTTTCAAACTAAAACGTTCGCCGTTCGACGAAACGCACCTTGACCGGCAGTTTGCTCGCCAACCGGGCGAAGCACACCTTGGCCTGTTGCTCAGTTACTCCGCCGAGCTCGTAAAGGACCGTGCCGGGCTTCACCACGGCCGCCCAGAAGTCAGGCTCACCCTTGCCTTTCCCCATCCGAGTTTCCAACGGTGTGCTGGTAACCGATTTATCAGGGAAGATTCGAATGTAAAGCTTGCCTTCACCGCGGACGTACTGCTGTGCTGCAATCCGGCCGGCCTCAATGGTGGTCGCCTTGATCCAGCCGGGCTCCAACGATTGAATCCCGAAATCACCAAAGACGACCGTGTTGCCACGAGTCGCGCTACCTTTTATGCGCCCTCTTTGGCTTTTTCGATGCTTGACCCGTTTGGGCATCAACGCCATCGCTGTCGTCTCCGTAAGTACCTTGGTTAATCCAAACTTGAATTCCGATGTGCCCCTGCGGCGTCATCGCTTCTGTGATTCCGTAATCAATCTTCGCCTGCAGGGTGCTCAAAGGAATCGAGCCCATGCTCTGTTTCTCGCGGCGAGCCATTTCAGCTCCGCCGAGACGACCGGCAAGCTGAATCTTGATTCCTCTCGCTCCCGCATCCATTGTCTGTTCCAATGACCGCTTCATCGTTCGGCGGAAGCTGGAACGCTTTTGCAATTGTTGGGCGATGTCTTCGGCGACCAGTTGTGCCTGCAGCTCCGGACGCCCCACTTCTTCGACCTTCAGGTTGATCCGCCGTCCGATCAGGTTCTGAAGCTCAGCCTGCAGAATCTCGATCTCCTGCCCCTTCTTACCAATGATCAAACCGGGGCGCGCCACATACAACATGACGCGAACTTCATCACGCGTCCGCTCAATCTCGATGCGGTCGATTCCCGCACTTTTGTACTGGGTCTTCTTCGGATGGTTGGTAATGAACTGCCGCAGCTTGCGGTCCTCGACCAGCAACTCTGCAAAGTCCTGCTTGGAGGCATACCATCGGCTCGACCATCCACGGGTGACCCCGGTACGGAAGGCGATCGGATTGACTTTCTGTCCCATCTTTGCGTCTCTGCCTTTCTACTAGGAAGTACCTTCCAAGATTTCATCCACCGGCGTCACTTTGACGCTGATGTGACTACTTCGCTTTTTGATGATGTGGGCACTACCACGAGCACGCGGTCGCATCCGGCGAAACATCGGCCCCCCGTCGATTCGCACATCACTCAAAACCAGCTCATCGATCGTGTAGGGACGGCCGCCGGTCTGCTCCGGGTCGAGCGCGTTGGCCACCGCACTTTGAATCACCTTCTCAAGCATTCGAGCACCGCGCTGCGGCTGGTACTTGAGCGTGTCCAAGGCCTCGTCGGCGAATTGCCCGCGCACCAAATCCGCAACCAGCCGCACCTTCTGGGCGCTGATACGTGCGTTTCGATGACTTGCAACAAATGATGACATTGACTTGTCCTACTTCTTCTTTCCGCCGTGGCCCTTGAACGTCCGCGTCGGGGCAAACTCCCCGAGCTTATGACCCACCATGTCTTCCGTCACCAGAACGGGAACATGCTTCCTTCCGTCGTGGACCATAAACGTGTAATTGATGAATTCGGGCACGATTGTGCACGCCCGCGCCCAAGTCTTAATGGGCGACTTCTTGCCTTCTTCGGCCTGCTTTTGGACCTTAAAGTACAACTTCGGATCGACAAACGGACCCTTCTTGCTACTGCGGCTCATCGATTCATCCCGTTACGAATACAACTTCAGCTGGCCGTATCGCTTGCTCTTGCGACGACGAACGATCGAGCTGTTACTAGGTTTACGCTTCTGCCGAGTGGCACCACCCTTAGCACTCTTGCCCTGCGGACTCACCGGGTGACGACCTCCCTTCGTCCGCCCTTCACCACCACCGTGCGGGTGGTCAATTGGGTTCATCGCCGTTCCCCGGACATGGGGTCGTCGTCCGAGCCACCGAGCCCGTCCGGCCTTGCCGAGCACGACATTCATGTGCTCGCTATTACCGACTTGACCGATCGTCGCCCGACATCGGCTCGGCACCCGCCGAACTTCACCGCTCGGCAACTGCAACTGAGCCCAGTCCGCCTCGCGAGCCATCAAAGTCGCACCCGTTCCGGCGGATCGGCAAATCGCCGCACCTCCACCGATCCTCATCTCAACGCAGCAAACGGTTGTGCCAAGCGGAATACTCTTCAGCGGTAAGCAATTGCCAAGCGTCGGCGGTGCGTCGGGACCGTTGAGCAACTTATCGCCGGCCTTCAACCCGGACGGTGCGATCACGTAAACCTTCTCACCGTCGGCGTACTTCAACAAAGCGATTCTTGCCGAGCGATTTGGATCGTACTGAACCGAATCAACCACAGCATCAACGCCGTCCTTGACGCGTCGGAAGTCAATCATCCGATACATCTGCTTGTGGCCACCGCCTCGGTGCCGCGCTGTGATCTTCCCCTGATTGTTTCGACCGCCGGTCTTTCGCTTCGGCTTCAGCAATGACTTCTCGACCTTATAGCCGGGCGTCAGCTCGGCAAAATCGCTAACCGAGGCGTTTCGGCGCCCGGGGCTGGTCGGCTTGTAAATGCGAATTCCCATTGGAATCCTCTGCGTAAGTGTGAGTGTCTAACTGTTTCGAAGAAACAAACCTGAAGGCCTAGAAGAAATCGATCTTGTCGTCTTCGTGCAGGTGAACGATCGCCCGCCGCCAGTCCGACGTACGGCCCAAACCGTTGCGAGTTCTTCGAAACTTTCCCTTGCGGTTCTGTGTGCAAACCTTCTCAACACGCACTTCGAACAGCTTCTCGACGGCCAACTTAATCTCAGGCTTTGTCGCCATCTGGTGCACCTCGAACGCGTATTCATTGTGCCGGGTCGCGCGATGCACACCCTTCTCGGTCACCAACGGCCGCAGCAAAATCTGATGCGGCTCCAGCTTGATCTTTGGCTCTGGCCTAACTGGCGGCTGTATTCGTGCCATGACTTATCTATTTTCTCTAGGAGTGCCTTGTTCGACCTAGCTCGCCGGTGTGTCGGCAAAGGATCCGTCTTTGATTCTGTCGAGCGCCGCCTTGGTGACCAGAACGCGATTCGGCTTCAACACCGAGAGTGCGTTAAGCTGCCGAACGGGCTGCACTTCAACCCCGGGCAGGTTACGCCCACTCTTGTAGATTGCAGTTTCGGCCTCGGCTGTCGCGACCAATGTTGTGGTTCCCGCCAAGCCCAACTTTTGAAGAACGCCGGCCATCTGCTGAGTTTTCGGGACCTCGAAAGAAAGCTGGTCGATCACCAACAGCTCACCGTCGTCGATACGCGAGCGAATCGCCATCCGGGTAGCTCGCCGGAGAGCCTTCTTCGGAAGACGATAGCTGTAATCACGTGGCTTTACCGTGCGAGCAACACCACCACCACGCCTCACATTCGTGCGCTTGCTACCGGCCCGGGCGTGCCCAGTTCCCTTCTGACGATACATCTTCTTGTTGGTACCGCTGACTTCACCGCGGGTCTTGGCAGCACGCGTCCCCTGACGCAGATTTGCCTGATACATCACCACGGCGTCATGCAGCAATTGCTTGCTGATGCGATCGGCGATCGCTTCCGAATCGATCTCATACTTGCCGACTTCCTCGCCGGCTTCATTGAACACAGGTAGCGATGCCATGCTGACTAGCCCACCTTATTGGTTTGACGAATCGTGATCAGACCGCCATTCGGCCCGGGGACTGCACCGCGAATGAGCATCAAGTTGTCATCCGCCATCACTTGATAAAGCTCAAGATTGCGAGTCGTCACCTTCGCGTTGCCGTACTGACCGGACATGCGACGACCCTTGAAGACCCGACTCGGCGACGCACTACAGCCGGTACCACCGGCGTGACGGTGCACCTTCTTCACACCGTGAGATGCTCGCTGACCGGAAAAGTTATGCCTCTTCATCACGCCCGCAAAGCCACGGCCCTTACTGGTGCCCGTGACATCGACTCGCTTCACATCCGCGAAGACCTCGACCGTCACCGTGTCCCCGACCGTGCGATCAGACTCGCCGCGGAACTCGCGAATAAACCGCTGGGGCTCGCAACCAGCTTTTTCCAAAAGCTCAACGCCGGCCTCGGCTCGCTTCTTCGAACGCTTGCTCTCAAGCTTGGCCACGTGACCGCGTTCGGCACGACTAGCCAAACGACGTGGCTTGTCCTCAAAACCCAACTGAACGGCATCATAACCGTCTCGATCGACCGTCCTCACCTGCAACACATTGCAGGGCCCCGCCTGCACCACAGTCACCGGGACGACGGTGCCGTCTTCCTGGTAGACTTGCGTCATCCCAATTTTTCGGCCGAGTATTGATGGCGACATAGCATTATCACCACGGCTTCCGCCGAGGCATTTGATCAATCGGAAATGGGTTTTGAAAACTGCCGAGCCGAACCGCAAGCCTGATGGCAAGGGTTATCGACCCGAGCTTCCATCCATATGGAAATACCGAACCAAGTTTGTGGATCCGCCGACCAAAATTGACCGGCAGCATAGACCAGCAAACACAAACGCCGACCGAGACCCTCTACCGAGCCGAAGCCTTGATCTTGATGTCCACCCCAGCGGGGAGACTCAATTTATTCAATGCCTCAATCGTTTTCGCGGTTGCTTGAACAATGTCGATCAACCGCTTGTGGGTGCGAATTTCGTATTGCTGGCGAGCCTTCTTATTCACGAAGGGGCTCGACAGCACCGTGTATCGCTCAACTCGCGTCGGCAACGGAATCGGACCGTGCACTTCGCTGTGAGTTCGCTTTACCGTATCCACGATCTCCTGGGCGCTCTGGTCCAGCACGGAGTGATCGTATGCTTCCATACGAATTCGAATGACTTCGTTTGCTCCGGATGCCACAGCTGAGTTCCAGGAATGATAACGCGTAGGTGTTGACGAACTCTCCCCATAGCACGACCGCCGTGGGGAGGCGAAAATGTAGGTATGTACCGAATTAGCGTCAACGGCTCTTCGCAAAAACCGCAAAAAAGATTCGCGAAACATGGACAGAACGAGCCAAACGCCGGGCCGAGACAGAGGCACTTAGACGATTGAAAGACATGATAAATTGCCAACGTTGAAAAATGAGCGAACACTGCGACCTGGTGCTGTCGCTTTTGTTTCGGCCGCAACGTAGAAATGGAACCGCCGAAAGCACGCGCGGAGGGAGAAACAGGTGAATCAGCTTGCAGGTCTTTGGCGCGACACTTGGTGGATCTGGGTCGGCTTCTGTGGAATCACCGTCGCACTGGGGCTCACCGTCGGATGGTTCTTCTACCTCCTCCTCTTCTGCCTTCCCGTGCCCTTTGCGTATTTCGCCTTCAACCGATACGACGGCGAAGGGAGCGAAAAGGCGGACCTCTAGTCAGCTAGCGGGACACGCGGGCTTCAAAACGGATGCCGCTCAGTGCCCGCCGGGCCTCGGCACGTACAGATCGATCTGGCCCTCGCGGAAGACGCGGTATTTCACTCCGTGGCTCCAGAGCATGAAATACCCGCGAAACGGATCTCTGATCCCAGTCTTCCGGCGATGGAAAGGCCACATCAGGAAGTCTCTCAGCATGGCATCGCACGAGGTGAAGTAGTACGCCTGACGCAGCAATGCGGCTTCGGCCGGTACGCCCGAAATCTTAGCAGTCAGCTCACTGCACGCCCCTTGCAGTGTCCGCAGCAGCTCGGCTTGCTCCGCCGGATCACGCGGATGCTTGGGAGGCAGTCCCTCCAACACACGGATCCCCGGTAAAACCTCAAGCCGCTCGCTCACTTCTCGCTCTCCGATGAAATCTGCGAGCTCCCGCAGCCCCTCAAGCCACTGAGTGGCATGGTGCTCCGCCTGTTCGACCGACAGCTGCGGCGGGTTTCGAACGATAAAGTAAACATCTCGGCCGCCTTGCGGACGCAGACTGTTTCCCGAGACCCGGAACAAAAACTCGAGCCGCTCCGCCAGCTCGTCGGCTTCGTCGAGACCCTCAAAAAGCTCCTCCAAGCCCTCGCCATCGGGCCGAAAAAGCTGAAAGAAGCCAATGAGTGAGTCGGCATCTGATGTCGCTTCCGGCCCGGGTGCACATCCCTCGGGCCCGCAACCCTTGGAGGCCGCAAGGTCTCGACAGCGCTCGAGCAATGCTTGAGCCGAACCGTGATTGGCCATGGGAACACACCTTGGAAAGGAAAACGAGTCGACGAAGCATTGTTACCGTGATCAAACCCCTCCCGAAACGCTCCTGGCCAGAACATGGCGTCGGAAAAGCCCGCCACAAAACTGTAGACGAGGTCTGTGACCTCGGGGCCCGGGACCGCTACACTCGCAACGTCCATTCACACGAGCCTGACTGAGTCCTGATGAAGAAAATCGCATTGCACTGGCAGATCTTGATCGGAATGGTCGTGGGTGTACTTTGCGGTTTGCTCGCCGCTTGGCTGAACCAAGGCGACCTGGTGATCGACTGGATCAAACCGTTCGGCACCATCTTTATCAACTCGCTGAAACTGATCGCTGTCCCGCTGATCATCGCTTCGCTGATCAAGGGCGTCTCTGACTTGCAGGACATTTCGAAGCTGTCTTCGATGGGCGGGCGAACCATCATGCTGTACCTGTTCACCACCATCGTGGCTGTGACGATGGGCCTGCTGATCGTGAATGTCTTCCGGCCGGGCTCGGGCATCAGCGAAGACACACGGGTCGCACTCCAAGATCAATACAAAGATCAAGCCGGGGAAAAGATCTCCGCGGCAGAGGAGCAAAAGAAGAAAGGACCACTTCAACCGTTGATCGATTTGGTCCCCGGCAACATCTTCAAAGCGTCCACCGACAACGGGAACATGTTGCAAGTGATCGTGTTCGCGGTGTTTTTCGGCATCGGCCTCATCCTGGTCCCCGAAGAAACGGCGAGGCCCGTCAAAGGGTTCTTTGATGGACTCAATGCGGTGATCTTAAAGTTGATCGACTTGATCATGCTGACCGCTCCATTTGGAGTCTTCGCGCTTCTTTGCTCACTGGTCGTCGAGACGCCCAGTTGGGACATCTTCCTAGCTCTCATTAAATACAGCGCGTGCGTGGTCGCCGGCCTCGCGTTCATGGTATTTGCGTTTTACCCGACGCTGGTCGTCGCATTCACCGGCCGCAGTTACAAGTCTTTCCTGAAAGGCATCTCGCCGGCACAGATGCTTGCTTTCTCAACAAGTTCGAGCGCAGCGACGCTGCCGGTCACCATGGAACGTGTCGAGGAACACCTGGGTGTCGACAGCGAGGTTGCAAGCTTTGTTCTGCCCGTCGGTGCGACGGTGAACATGGATGGAACAAGTCTCTATCAAGCCGTCGCTGCCGTGTTTATTGCCCAAGCCTTCGGCAACGAACTCGGGATCCAAGAGCAACTCAACATCGTGCTTACCGCAACGCTCGCGTCGATCGGTTCGGCGGCCGTCCCCGGTGCGGGTATGGTGATGCTGGTCATCGTCCTCGGCGCCATCGGTGTCGAAGAAGGCGGCCTCGCACTCATCTTTGCCGTTGACCGAATCCTGGATATGTGCCGAACGACCGTCAATGTGACTGGAGACGCTTCTGTCTCCATGTTGGTTGCCAAGAGCGTTGGGAAGCTGGGGCAGCCAAACGTGGAGAATTGGGACGATGACTATCCAAAACAAGATGACGAAGACCACAACGATGGGAAACCCGGTGAAGCGAGCGTCCCCGCAGCGTCAACGGGCGGCACAGACAAAGGCAAAGATCGAACCAAGCAACTAGACGCTGCCGCCGAGAAAACAACTGCCAAAGATTCCTCCGAATAGTGCTTCGTCAACGTTAAACGATTGGATTGAACCGCACGGCGCTACTAGCTGCGGTTGTCTCAGAAAAACCGGGGCTATCGCCCAACAGCTCACGTTGCACGAAAATCAAAGTCAAGAGTTGATGATGCACTAAGGCGCAAACGCGACTGTAAATCCGTCGAACAACGTCCGGTCTCGAACAGGCCAACCACCGTTCTTACCGCCGCGCTTCATGATCTACCTCGACCACCACGCGACGACACCCTGCGATCGACGAGTCGCCGAGGAAATGCTCTCGCTATTCACGGAGCAGTTCGGGAATCCGCACAGCACATCCCATCAAGTCGGTCGCGAAGCGGCTGGTTTGATGGAGCAGGCGATCGCATCCATCGCGGCTCAGCTTCGGGTCTCGGCGGATTGCGTACTGATGACAAGTGGAGCCACGGAAAGCAACAACTTGGCGATTGACGGAATCTGCCGTCACCCTCGGCAGAAACGTCGACACGTGATCACATCCACCATCGAGCACCCGGCCGTCTTGGACGTCGTCGATCGGCTGGAAAAGGATGGCTTTCGCGTCAGCCGAGTATCCGTTCATCCGGCGGGGCATGATTCCGCAGGCCAAGTTAATCTCGACCACCTCTCCGAACTGCTCGACGATGACACCGCAATCGTTTCGATCCACTGGGCGAATAATGAAATCGGCACCATTCAACCGATGAGCCAGATCGCGAGCTTGACCCATCAAGTCGGTGCATTACTTCACAGCGACGCGACGCAAGCGGTCGGCCGAATCCCCGTTGACTTGAGCGTTGTCGACATCGATTTACTGAGCGCATCGGCGCATAAATTTTATGGACCGAAAGGAGTCGGCTTTCTCACGTTTGCCGGTGGACTCGAACGCCGCCGAGTGAGAATGAAACCTCTGCTTGTCGGAGGCGGACAGCAACGAAACCTTCGCAGCGGAACCATGTCGCCACCCATGATCGTCGGATGCGCGGCGGCACTGCGCTATGCATGCGAGGAGCTCGATCAAGCACGCTCCACCTGTGGCCAGCTTCGTGATCAGCTTTGGCGGGGGCTTACCGATGGGATCGACGGAATCTTCTTGAATGGAGCATCGCCTGAAGACTTAACGATACGGCTGGCGGGAAATCTCAACGTTTGCCTGCCTGGTATTGAAGGTGAAACTTGGATGATCGATTGTCCCGAGATCGCGTTTAGCAGCGGATCGGCTTGCAGCAGCACGGAAGCAAAACCGAGTCACGTCTTGCTGGGAATAGGCATGACTGAACAGCAAGCTCGGCAGAGTGTTCGCTTTGGAATCGGAAAGTGGAATACTCCTGAGGAGATTGCCGAAGCAACGCGTCAGCTGGTTGGCAGCTATGATCGGTTAACGTCGGTTTAGCGAAACGCTTCGGCGAAACGCCAGCGCCACGACGACGCAACACCGGCATCGCAATTCCCAACCTCCCTCCCGAACGATCGATATGAGCCCGAATCACCGCAGTGCTGCGTCTGCCGCAGGGACGATCATTGCAATTCTTGCACTGTTCCTAAGCGAAACGAATGCAAAAGCTGATCCGCCAAACATCCTCTACATCATGTCGGACGATCACGCGGCGCATGCGATTTCCGCTTACGGTGGTCGTTTGGCTGAAATTGCCCCGACGCCCAATCTGGACCGACTCGCGAACGAAGGCGCGCTCCTGACGAACGTCTTTTGCACGAACTCGATTTGCTCGCCGTCTCGCGCCTGTGTGATCACCGGAAAATACAACCACAACAACGGGGCATTTGATCTATCGGGACGCGTGCCGCCGGATCGTCAGATGCTTCCACTTCAGATGAAGGCGGCCGGCTACGAGACGGCCATGATCGGTAAATGGCACCTGAAAGACGAACCGGCGGCATTCGATCACTACTGCGTGCTGCCGGGGCAAGGCAAGTACCACGACCCAGTCTTCCGTGTTCGTGGCGAGCTTCCTTGGGGCAAAAATACGATCGAATTTAAGGGAAAGCACGTCACCGACGCGATCACCGATCTGTCGCTCGAGTGGTTGGCCGAACGAGACGATTCCAAACCCTTCTTTTTGATGCATCACTTCAAGGCTCCGCACGACTACTTTGACAATGCGCCTCGTTACGAATCCTACTTGCGAGATGTGAACATCCCGGAACCGGATACGCTCTGGAATCGCGGTGCTCGCTTCGGATCGATCGCGACCCGTGGCGCTGACGATGAATTGGTTCCACACATTGGCACTTCCATCGGAAACCGGAACCCACGCCGCTCCTATCTCCGTGATTTGCCGTCGCTCTATCCGGACGAGTTTCCTGAGAACTACGATCCGGCCGATTTCAGCGACGAAGAAAACACGCGACTGGCTTACAACGCATATCTCAAGAAGTTCTTGCGATGCGTCAAAGGCATCGACGACAACCTGGGGCGGCTCTTTGAAGCACTCGAGGCCTCGGGGCAGCTAGACAACACACTGATCGTCTACACCGCCGATCAAGGATTCATGTTGGGCGAACACGATTATCAAGACAAACGTTGGATGTATGAGGAGTCGCAGCGAATGCCATTCTTGGTGCGATATCCGAAACAGATTCCCGCCCAACAGCGTCTCGACGCGATGGTCGAAAACGTCGACTTCGCTCCGACGCTACTCGAATTTGCCGGAGCGAACATCCCCGAATCGATCCAAGGGAGTTCCTTCAAGGAGATGCTCGAGTCTGGTAGTGAACCAGCGAGCTGGAAAAAAGAAGTTTACTATCGGTACTGGATGCATATGGCGCATCACGACAATCCAGGACACGTCGGTATTCGAACCAAGCAGCACAAACTGATCTTTTATTACGGATGCAACTACGACGGCGGTTATCGAACTCCGCCGGGATGGGAACTCTACGATCTCCACGCCGACCCAAGCGAAACCGCGAACGTCTACGACGATCCCAAATACGCGGCTACCGCCAGAGAACTGAAGCAGCGACTCGCGGATTTACGCGAACGAGTTGGTGATGACGGAAGCCACTTTCCCGAATGCGAGAAAGTACTCCGGGCCCACTGGGATGATGACGAGGAGAGCCGACAAATCGCGGCCGAGCTATCACATAAGTATCGAGAGCGTCGTGAAGCCGAGTTGAAGGATAAATCAAAGAAGTATCGAACGCCTTGGAAAGGGAAATAACGACGTTCAATCGTAGGCCGTCATCGAGGAGCCTTCAGGCGACGAAAATGCGGCATTCATGCATCACACACTCCATAGAACACAAAAAGCCGCAGAGACTCATCTCTGCGGCTTTTGCTTTTTCGTTCGACGTGTCAACAAGGCGAAGTGCCTCGGACTCGCCACCTCGCATGCTCATTCATCGCCGGTCGCGATCAATACATGTCGTGATCGCCGCCGGTGCCCTTGCCGCCTTCCTTCGGCTTCTCAGCGACCAATGCATCGCTGGTGAGCAGAAGTGTTGCGACGCTTGCCGCGTTGCCGAGTGCCGTACGAGTCACCTTGGTCGGGTCGATCACACCGGCCTTAACCAGGTCTTCGTAGGTATCGGTCAGTGCGTTGTAGCCATTGTTCGCTTTCGCGGCCAAGACCTTTTCGCAAACGATTCCGCCGTCTTGCCCCGCGTTACTTGCGATCATGTGCAATGGAGCACGACAAGCACGAAGGACGATGTTGTAGCCGACGATCTCGTCGTCGCTCATTCCTTCTGCCGGTTTCACCTTTCCGCTGGCACGAAGAAGAGCGACACCACCGCCGGGCAAGATACCTTCTTCGACTGCCGCACGTGTAGCGTGCAGGGCGTCTTCGACGCGAGCCTTCTTCTCTTTCATTTCGCTTTCGGTGGCCGCACCGACGTTGACCTTTGCCACGCCTCCGGCCAACTTCGCCAGACGCTCTTCCAGCTTTTCACGATCGTAGTCGCTGGTGCTGTTCTCGATTTCGCGGCGAATTTGATCGATTCGAGCCTTGATGTCGACGCTCTTGCCAGCACCTTCGATGATCGTTGTATTGTCCTTGTCGATGATCACCTTCTTGGCGCGGCCAAGCTGCGGAAGATCAACGCTTTCCAGCTTGATGCCCAATGCCTCAAAGATGGCTTGACCGCCGGTCAAGATGGCGATGTCTTCCATCATTGCCTTACGACGATCGCCGTAGCCCGGAGCCTTCACGGCACAAACGTTGAACGTTCCTCGCAGACGGTTGATGACCAACGTCGCGAGTGCTTCACCGTCAACGTCTTCCGCGATGATCAAGAGCGGCTTACCCTGCTGGACGACCTTCTCAAGCATCGGCACCATGTCCTTGATGCTGCTGATCTTCTTTTCGAAGACGAGGACATAGGCGTCCTCAAGAACGGCTTCCATACTGGAGCTGTCGGTGACGAAGTACGGCGAGAGGTAGCCGCGGTCGAATTGCATCCCTTCGACCCACTCTTGCTCCGTCTGAAGGCTTTTACCTTCGTCGACGGTGATTACACCATCCTTGCCGACCTTGCTCATCGCGTCAGCCAGCAACTCGCCGATTTCGCGATCGTTGTTGCTTGCGATCGTCGCGACGTCGGCCATCGCTGACTGGTCTTTGACCTTGGTCGCCATCGAGTGCAGCTTCTCGGTGATGTCATCAACTGCAGTTTCGATGCCGGCCTTCATTTGAATCGGGTTTACACCGGCGACGACGGCCTTCAAGCCTTCATTGAAGATCGCTTCGGCCATGACGGTGGCAGTCGTCGTGCCGTCACCAGCAACGTCGCTGGTCTTACTGGCGACTTCGCGGACCATGCGGGCGCCCATGTTTTCATAGACGTCCTCCAATTCGATTTCTTTCGCGACGGTGACACCGTCCTTGGTGACGGTGGGGCTGCCGAAGCTTTTTTGAAGAATGACGTTCCGGCCTTTTGGTCCGAGAGTCACTTTCACGGTCCGCGCCAACTTGGAAACTCCGCGACGGATCGCTTCACGAGCTTCCTGTTCAAATGCAATGATCTTTGCCATGGAAATGTTTTTCTTTGATTGTGAGATTTGGGTTATCGATTCGCATTTCGCCAATCGTCAGTTCCGCGTCGACTGCTCGACAGTCTGCCCCGCGGTGACTAGCCGACGACTGCAAGCACGTCGTCTTCACGCATTAGCAGGTACTCGGTGCCGTCGATCTCGACGGACTCGCCTGCGTAGCTGCTGAACAAAACGTTGTCGCCGGCCGACAGTTGGCTCTCGCCGCGGCTGCCGTCATCGAGCAATTTCCCCGTGCCGACCGCTACGACGGTTCCGCGAGCGGGCTTCTCCTGTGCGGAGTCAGGCAGGACGATGCCGCCGGCGGTCGTTGCTTCGCTTTCTTCTCGCTGCACGACGATTCGTTCACCGATCGGTTGCAGACGGACCTTCGACTTGGATTTGGTGGCAGTCGCCATGATTGCGCTCACCTTCTTGCGTGTTGAGGAAAGGGTAGAGGTTGACGCGTGCAGATCTCGCGACGCGTCAAGTTGACAGTGTTTTGATTCGTGTGCCCGTGGTAGCAAACGGTGTGCCAGTGGCACGAGCGGAGGGGCATAAAGCTCGATTCGCGGACTTTACCGGGGATCGCCCGAATCCAACCTCGCACCGCAAATTGCCTGATCTATGCTCCGCTAGACGGAGCACATTTCCTTCTCGCCAACACTTTCTGCGAGGGTCCGTCAGTAAAGATCGCCGGCCTGCGGAATTCCTCGCGCCGTCCCTTCAAAATCCGACGTTTACAAACCCAAGCGAAAAGTAGATGCCTCGACAATTTGGCAGCCCGATCGTTTTGCTCGTATGCCTCGAGTTTCTGTTGATCGCACCGCCAGCGGACGCGCAGTGGTTCCGGCGGCGATGGAGCCGCCCCGCATACCGCCCGACCTACACGCCGCAGCCGATCCGGAACCCGTCCCACGCACCTCCAACAACACGACGCGACGCCGCAGCGACGCCCAAGGCCCCGGCAAGACGAAGCTCGCAACCGGACATCAGTGACCGCACGTCGCCCACAACTTCCGGCAGCGAGAAGCTCGCCAAAATCCGAGTCCCGGGCGAGTTCGAGCCACAGCGAGCCATGATGTTGAGCATCAGCGATTGGATGCCACATCATTTCGACATCCTGACGCAAATCACGGAGGCTACGGACGGTCATGTCGAGCTGATCGTCTTTTACAACGATCTGGGGCGGGTGAAGCAGGTCGTCGAACACCTGATGAAGGCCGGCATCGACGGATCGCATGTCTTCTTTTCGCCGTTGGAACTGGACACGATTTGGGTTCGCGATTTCGCGCCGCGTCTGGCGGAAACTGCGGACGGCCCCATCGCCCTCGATTTTTTCTACGAAGGCTCAAGACCCAAAGACGACGCGTTCCCGGTGCGCTGGGCCGAGACTTGTCAGTCCAAGCTCCGCACCGTACGGTGGACTATCCAGGGCGGAAACCTTCTTTTCAACGGCAGGGGTCTTGGTGTAACAAGCGAGAGAATCTTCAAGGACAACGCCATTGGGTTTCCCCCCAGCAGCAGCGTGGTGAACCCTCAAGTTGAAGCCCGTCGGATGGTGACTGACCAGTTCAAGCGGGCCTGCAATCTCTCGGAGCTGGTCGTTCTGGAACGCTTGTCGAATGAAGTGACCGGTCACGTGGACATGTTCATGACGTTTGTGGCTCCTGACCACGTCGTCGTTGGCAGGCTGGATCCCAGACGCAACCCCATCAACGCACGAATTCTGGATCGAAACGCCGCCAGATTGGCCCGGATCTGGGTCGGCTCGTCACCGATGCAAGTCACCAGAGTCGATTTCCCGACGCCGAACGGCAAGCAATGGAGTTCCATGACGAATGTCATCCTGGCGAACGACCTAATATTGCTTCCGAGAATCGATACCGACCCCCCGGAAATTTTGGCGGCAGCGAAGGCAATGTACCAGCGAGTGCTTCCCGGATACTCCGTCGAGATGATTGACATGACCAGCATGAAGGCTTTGCAGGGAGCGATACACTGTATCTCCATGAATGTCCCAGAGTTTGCGACATTGCCGGAAAAGCGGTACGCCTACACGGAGTTTCGGCGTCAATTGGAAACTTCCAGGTAGTGTTTGGTCCGGCGGTTGCAATGCATGAGACGCGAGTCCAAGAACTGCCAAAAACACCGATCCGATAAACGAACATGATCCTCGACCCAGTCTATTTCCTCTTCATCCTTCCACCTCTGGCACTCGGTTTGTTCGCCCAGTGGCGGGTGAAGAGTACGTTTCAATCGATGTCGGAAATCCCCGCACGAATGAGCGGAGCACAAGCGGCCCGTCAAATGCTTGACTCCGCCGGGCTCCACCAAGTCGGCATCGAACAGGTACCCGGGCATTTGAGTGATCATTACGACCCACGGGCGAAAGTGCTTCGGCTCAGCCAACAGGTCTACGGCGGTCGCTCGATGGCGGCGTTGGGAGTGGCATGTCACGAAGCCGGGCACGCCTTCCAAGACGCCAAGCAGTACGCGCCTTTGGTCGTCCGCAACCTGGCGGTTCCCGCCGCAAACTTTGGAAGCAACATCGGCGTGTTCCTGGCCATGATTGGGCTGATGTTCAGCTACCGCGCACCCACGATCGGACAGCCCTTGCTTTGGGCCGGCATCGCGCTCTTTTCCTGCGTTGTCTTTTTCCAGGTGGTGAACTTGCCGGTCGAGTTTGACGCTAGCAATCGAGCGCGACGGCACCTGGTTTCCGCCAACCTGATCTCGGCAAACGAAGAGCAGTTCGTCGCAAAAGTCTTGAACGCCGCTGCGCTGACCTACGTCGCAGGAACGCTGCAATCCATCATGACGCTCGCCTACTTCGTCTTCCGCGCGATGGGCGACCGTCGCTAGGTTTGGGCATGGTGCTAGGTGCGGACGTGACTCTGACCACGGCCAAAAACAATCCTGGAATCGCCTCTCGTCAGGTCGACGGAGTTGCTGCTACACTTCGCGACCCGAGATAACTGAAGATTCACTATTTCCTGGAGTGGTTTGACATGCCCAGCGGCATCGAGCGAGTTCGTGAAATCCGTCGACTGAGAACGCGGAAAAAGAAGGTAGCGAAGTTAATCGCTCGCGCGAAAGCGGGATCGATGGAGAAATCCGAAGTCGCACGGAAGCTCCGACAGCTCACACCGGGTGCTGACGTGATCATCGCCCGCGAAGGTTTGGAGTAAGCCCCCGCAGGATTGGAATAGTCGGCAAATATTTCCTGGTCCCCTCGAACCAGGCGACGTCCGAAGGCGTAGCAGCAGCCTAAAGTCTATTCGGACCTCGCAAGAACCAATCGAGATGTCAGAGTCAGAACAACGCCGTCCGATGATCGAAGCGGACGGCTTGAGCAAATTCTATGGGCCCTTCGCGGCGGCTCGAGAAGTTAACTTCTCGGTGATGCAGGGCGAGCTCGTCGCCTTCCTCGGGCCCAACGGCGCCGGCAAAAGCACCACAATGAAGATGCTGACCGGCTACATCGCGCCCAGCGAAGGGCACGCGAGGATCGCCGGTCACGATATGATGGACGATCGCATTTCGGGCAGTCGAGCCCTCGGCTACCTTCCCGAGAGCGGCCCGCTCTACATGGAGATGACGCCCTCCGGCATGCTGGACTTCTTTGCGGAAGCCCGTGGCTTAACGGGTTCTCGAAAGCGGGAGAGAATCGAAGCGGTCATCGAAATTTGCGATTTGTCATCGGTGATTTACAAGCCGATCAGCAAACTCTCTAAGGGCTTCAAGCAACGTGTTGGGATGAGCCAAGCCCTTTTGCATGACCCCGACGTCCTCATTCTCGATGAACCGACGGCAGGTTTGGATCCGAACCAAATTCGTGGCGTTCGGCGAACGATGCGGAAGCTCGCAGAGACAAAAACGATTCTGCTTTCGACGCACATTTTGCAAGAAGTCGAAGCGATGGCGAATCGCGTCGTGATGATTAACGAGGGCCGTCTGGTCTACAACGGCGACGTGGATGGTTTGCGTGAGCGTGGCAATAACGACTTGGACGAAGCATTCCACCAGCTCACCCAAAGTACCGATCACGCCGCCGCCGAATCCGGCTGATCGTAAACGATGGCGTCGGCGATGCTGCTCGTCGTCCGACGCTATTGATCTTTCGCAAAGCGAATCCCACCAGAGTCTCCCAGCACAACGCTACACCAATTCTCATGAACGATAACATCGCTGCCCTGCTGAATCTCGTCGTTTTGGACGTCATTTTTCTGTGCATCGTTCTGGCATTCTTCGGATTCATCGCGGGTACGAAGCGGGCCGCCTTCGCGGTCATGAAACGCAACTTCGTTGGCTATTTCAGTAACCCGACCGGATACGTCTTTCTGTGCATTTTCGTCTTCCTGACTTCGGTTGCGGCGTTCTGGCCCTATGAATTTTTCAACCAGAACTTGGCGACGCTCGATCAGCTGAACTACTGGTATCCGCTGATCATGCTCGTCTTTATCCCCGCGATCACGATGAGCATCTGGGCGGAAGAACGACGTGCGGGCACCGACGAGCTCTTGCTGACGCTGCCCGCTGACGACTTCGACATCGTCATCGGCAAATACATGGCCGCTGCGGCGATCTTTACGTCTTCGCTGTTATTTTCCCAGCTCAGCACCTTCGTCACGCTCACGATTCTGACCGAAGGTGGACTCGACACCGGACTGATCTTTTCGACTTACCTCGGGTACTGGTTTGTGGGTGTCACGATGATCGCGATCGGAATGGTCGCGTCGTTCCTGACGGGAAACTTGACGGTCGGGTTTATCTTGGGAGCCCTGTTCAACGCACCCCTCGCCTTTGCTTCACTCGCGGAGTCGGTCGTCAGCAGCCGTCCGATCCTGGGCGTCGATTGGTCCGAAGTGATTCGAGCCTGCGGCATCGCACAGCCGTTCGATGATTTTGGCCGCGGCGTTGTGAGCACTTCTTCGGTTACCTATTTCGTTCTTGTCACCGTCTTGGCGCTCTATGTTTGCATGGTGTTGATCGGCAGACGGCACTGGACCGGCGGCAAAGACGGCAACACCATGGCCTACCATTATTTGGCACGGATCATCGCCTTGGTGGTCATCACCACCAGTGCGGTGTACCTCTTCCGAAACCGTGACCTGCGACGGCAAGACATGACCGAAGGTAAGGTCAGCTCTCTTGCACCGGCGACGGAAAAACTGATCCAGAATCTCGAGTCCGATCGCCCCATCAAGATTGACGCGTTCATCAGCAAGGAAATTCCTGAGCTTTACGCGCGGACGCGGTACGAGCTGATCAACTTGCTCAAAGAGTTCAAGAGCGAAGCGGCTTCGAATGGACGGACCATCGAAGTCAATCTCTACGACGACATCGACCTCTTTAGCGAGGAGGCGTCGATGGCTCAGGAACGCTTCGCGATTGAGCCGGTAACGCGAACGGTTCGCGAACAAGGTTCCTTCCAGCAAAAGCGGCTGATCATGGGAGCCGCCTTTCGTGCAGGTCTTGAAAAAGTCGTCGTCCCATTTTTTGAATACGGCATCCCTGTCGAATACGAGTTGGTTCGTTCGATAAACACCGTCGCACGCGGGGAACGCAAACGTGTCGGCATCGTCCGGACCGACGCCCAATTGATGGGTGGTGTCGCAATGGCGGGGATGCAGATGCAGCCGATTCCGAAACACCCGCTCGTTGACGAACTGGCAAAGCAATATGAGGTGGAAGAGGTGGCGTTTGACGCGCCGATCTCGCCGGGTGTGTACGACGCATTGCTGGTCGTGCAGCCCTCCTCAATGGCCCCTGAGAATTTCCAGAGACTGATCGAAGCCGCGAAAGCCGGTGTGCCGATGGCGATTTTCGAAGACCCGATGCCCATCGGGCGCGGCGACATGACCGCGACCGGTGACCCGAAACAGCAAAGCGGCGGAATGTTCGGCATGGGCGGCCGTGGTGCACAGCCCAAGGGAGATATCCGCGAACTCTGGGATGTCTTGCAGCTGGAGAGCAAGGGCCAACCGGGCATGCAGTACTACAACTGCGACATCGTCTGGCAGGACTACAACCCGTATCCAAACCTGGATATGAACGTCGATCCGTTTTGGTCGTTCATCGACGAGAACGCTCCGGGAGTTGAAACCGGGCAAGCACTCGGAGGCGCGAGCCCGATCACTTCGGGACTGCGTCAAGTGCTCGCGCTCTACGCCGGTACGATTGCTCCAGCAGAAGGTGCGACGCTCACCCACACACCGATGCTGCAAACCGGAACGGTCAGCGGGACGTTCAACGTTT
>JBCCOI010000060.1:0-20296 GCA_039025515.1 Planctomycetota bacterium | reverse complement strand
TCTTCCAGAATCAAAATACGATCACCCTCCGGGCGTGAACCTTGATTGCGGCGATAGTTCATGACGTCACAGACCCAGACTCGCCCACGAGAATCGATGTCGAGATTCGTCAAACTCTTCAGCAAGGGCTCACTGGCTGACAACGTCAGCTCCAATCCGTCGGCTACCTCAATGCCTGCGACGGCGTTCTTTGGGTCGCGGGGATCGCTTTCGGCTGTCGAAGGTTGCTCCACGGGCGTCGCCACCAACTTCACGGCACGCGCGCTTTCTCGTGAGCTCCGACGGGGCTGGCTGAGAAGTTCAAAGCGTTCCGCGATTTCTCTCTCATCAAAATTCTTCGGCGGATCGTAGTCTTGATTCTGCAACAACGACTCGATGCCGATCTTGTCTCCCAAATCTGATCCATCCATTTCGATATCGGCACCCGCCGTCCAACGAATGGCGTTTGTGACCAGTCGTCGGATGTTGTCGTTGCCCCAGTTCCAATGAAAGTGTCCGCCGGTGAATCCGAATGATCGTCCACAATCAGGTCTCTCGTATGCCCAAGCAACCGTTTGCGGTTCTCCCGCGGCGACGCTCTTGCGGACATGCGGATTGCCACTATGCGGGCCGTCCTTCCGACGCATTGTGGATTCGGGAGCAACCGCAGAGAGGATCGGCGTCAGCTTTCCGGCATCCGAAAAACGCATGTGAAAGTACCATTCGTCGTTCGCCTGAAAGGGCTCAACACCATACGTGATCGGATGCGTTGGGAGTAACGTGAAGTCTGCGTCCCAATGCGGATTGACGCTGTAGTTCACTTCGAAGTGTCCGCCCAACATCTCGACCCAATCGTCGCCAGATTGGCCAGGTACCATCTCCACCGCGTAATGCAAACAGACTAGTCCGCATCCTTCGGCGAGCAGACTCTTCAGTTCCGCGCGATGATCCATGGCGACATGCCGCTTCCCGCCGTCACAGTAGATCACCACCGTGTCGGCGCGTTCCAACATTTTCGGCTTTGGCCAACCCTTGGAAAGACTCACCTTGAGGTTGTCGTCGCTCTTCTGCAACGCATCCTGAAGAATCCGCAGGCCCGCATAATGCTCGTGTGAACCGAATCCGTGCGACCGAGATCCGGCCACAAGAACAATTTCTTTGGCAGTTCCGTCTTCTTTGAGAGTTCCTTCGTCCGCGAATGTCGACGAGACCGACGAATGCCAAAGGCAGGTGGGCAAAGTAACAATCAGTAGTGACAATACCGCAGGCGAAAGCAACACCGCAGGCGAAGGCAACCAAGCTTTGGGCGAACGCAGCGGTGCTTGGATTCGCCAACACGGGATGAGACATCGGCTAGCCGTCATTTGATGCCTGTTTCGATCGGAGGAGGGAAAAAAGGGGGAAGGACTTCGACCGTTCACTTTGCTGTGAGCTCTCCCGCGAGCGGCGAAGTATCATCCATAGTCTACCATCTATGATCCGAATACGCGCGATCGTTTGTTTTTAGGTTCAGCCGCAAAAGACTTCGTTTCCTCCTCATTTGTTGCAATATGGAAATCGATCGACAAAGGATCCAAGACGATCTGCGCGGGATTGTCCGCGGTGATGTCCTGTGCGATCCGTTGTCGACGACGCTTTATGCGACGGACGCCAGCATCTACGAAATTCCGCCGGTCGGAATCGTCCGTCCGCGATCCATTGCCGACGTGGTCGCGGTGGTGCGTTACGCACGAGAGCACGATTTGGCGATCCATGCCCGTGGGTCGGGCAGCGGTGTAGCCGGTGAATCCGTCGGCCCGGGATTGGTCGTCGATTTTTCACGCTACATGCGGCGCATGCAGATGGATACCGCCGGTCGATCCGCGACCGTTCAGTGCGGTTTGACGCTCGCGGAACTCAATCGCAACCTCAAACCAACCGGACGTTGGTTCGGCCCCGATCCGGCGACTCGCAGCATCACGACGATGGGCAGCGTGTTGGCCATCAATGCTTCGGGTAGTCATTACCTACGTAGCGGTTCGGCGCGGGACAACGTTTGCTCGGTTCAGGTCGTCACGATCGAAGGCGAGGTGCTCGAGCTCTCCAAGCACCATCCCTCAGATCCTGGGACGCCGGGAAGACTCGCGCGTGGACTGAGCGAAATCCACGCGCAGTACCAGGATTGCGTCCGCGAGCTTTCCAGTGCTCCGCCGGCGCGAAGTGGCTATCGCCTTGACGGGTTGTTCGATCGCGAAGGCCGCGTTGACTTGGCAAAGTTTCTTTGCGGCACGCAAGGCACGTTGGCTTTGATCACCGAAGCGACCGTGTCGACGGAGTCCATCCCCGCTCATCGCGGCGTGATGATGCTGTTCTTTCATCGCCTGGAGTCGGCCGCCCGCGCAGCGGTCCAGTCACTTTCGCACGCACCCGTCGCCTGCGACTTGATGGGGCGGCGGCTGCTCGGTATCGCGATGGAAACCGAACGACAGTTCGAAAAGATGCTCCCCCGACAAGCGGAAGCGATGTTGCTCATCGAGTTGCAGGGTGAATCGCTGACGGAACTGCAGACCCGGCTCGAAATACTTCGCGACGCACTTTCCATCGGAGACGATGCGGCGTTCTCCGCCAACATCGCGACGGACCAAAAGACACGTGACCAATGCTGGGCACTCAGTCGCCGCGTCACGCCCCGACTGAGTCGACTCAAGGGGCCCGGGATGCCGATTCCGTTAATCGAGGACATTGCGGTTGCCGCCGATAAACTCCCCGAGGCCTTGGCGACGATTCAAAAGACGCTTCGCAAGAATGAATGTACGGCGACCATCTTTGCCCACGCCGGACACGGGCAGCTACATGTTCGACCATTCTTGGATCTTTCTAAATCGTCGGATCGCAAAAAGATCGAATCGATCGCACACGAAGTCGCCGAAGTGGTTTGGAAATTCGACGGCCATGTCGGCGTCGAGCATGCGGCGGGCCTGAGTCGCAGTTTTCTGCTGCCCGAACAGTTCGGCGAGTTCTGGCCTGCGATGGGACAGATCAAGCGTCTCTTCGATCCACATCATCGACTCAACCCGGGAAAGCTCTTCGGGGCCGTCATGCAACGGCCGGGTGAGAACGTGCGTCCGATCGGCGAGTCGATTGAAGTCGTTGGCGAAACGAGGGTCTTGGTTCCCGCATCCGAACGTGTCATCCAGTCTGCTCGTCTTCACAGCGTTGCCGTCCCACAGTTGCCGGTTTTGCAGCAATGGCCGGCCGGTAGCATGATCGATGCGGTCGCACAGGCGTGCAACGGTTGCGCACGCTGCCGAACGACCGCCAACTCGGAACGGCAGTGTCCGGTTTTTCGGACGACGCGCCACGAAGAAGCATCGCCACGTGCGAAAGCCAATCTGCTGAGGGGCGTACTAAGTGGACGAATCGACGTCGACTTGCTGTCCTCCGAACACGCAAAGTCGATCGCGGACCTGTGCTTCAACTGCCACCAATGCCGCCTCGAATGCCCCGCTTCGGTCGATATTCCCAAGATCGTCGGCGAACTAAAAGCGCAGTACGTTGCCACAAACGGGCAGCCGCTTTCGGAACGACTCTTTTGCCGAATTGACTCCATTGCGGCTGTGTTTTCGCGAGTTCCGTGGATCGCCAACATGCTTTTGGAGAATGGCGTGTCTCGCTGGATCGCGGAGCATCTCTTCGGGCTTTCATCGGCGCGAGATGTTCCTCCGATCGCGAGGAAGAGCTTCATGCGATACGCATCGCGACGTCGCTGGACGAAGCAGCCGGCGAGCGACGGTCGCAAAGTGCTATTCTTCGTCGATCACTACGCGAACTACCATGACCCGGACTTAGGCAAGGCGCTTGCGGAGATTCTGCAACAAAACGGAATCGCGATCTATGTGCCGCCTTCGCAAACGGGCAGCGGGATGGCCCGGATCACGGCCGGTGATCTGCGTGGTGCGTGGCGTCAAGCCCGACGCACGGTTCGGATGCTCGCCGAGGCGGCCAGGTCCGGTTACAAGATTGTTGCAACTGAACCGTCCGCCGTGCTTTGCCTGAAGCACGAGTACCCGAAGTTGCTCGATGACGAAGACGCAATCCTTGTCGCCGAACATTCGTACGAGGCCTGCGAATACCTCGCCTCCTTGGATGACGACGGCGAGCTGAATCGAGACTTCCAAGGAGTTGACTTGGAGTTTCTCTATCATCGCCCCTGTCACTTGCGGGTGCTAAGTCGCGAGATCGCATCGATCCGCTTGCTTAGGCTGATCCCGGATCTGACGATTCGCCACATCGAAGCCGGCTGCAGCGGCATGGCCGGGACGTGGGGTTTGCAGCGCAAGAACTACCGAAACAGTCTCCGCATCGGTTGGCCAATGATTTCCGCGATGCGAAGAGCGAGAGTTTGCAACGCGTGTACCGAGTGTAGCGCCTGCAAGATGCAGATCGAGCACGCTTCGGGAATCGACACAATCCATCCGCTCAAGCTGTTAGCCTACGCCTACCGCCGCATGCCGAAGGTGGGCATCGAACTGGGCCTGGATGACAGCTAGCCATTGGCAATCCACCTTTGACGCGCGCAATGACAGCAACATAATGACAAGCAATTTCCCGCGACCAAATTGCTTACAAACTAAATGGTGTCGCATAGAGTCAGTGTTATGCGGACTAGCGTATGGGGGCTTCCAACTTTCACGTCTACTACGGCTTGCGATTCGATCTCGCTGATGCTGACCTTACGCCATTCGAGCGTCAGGAATCCGCTCAGCAGGTGGCCGCACGTGAACACGGACTTGATTGCTGGTGGGGCGTCACCAATGAGGAATCGTACTTCCTCTTGCTCGGCACTTCGATCGGCAACTTTGGCTGGGAATATCTCGCCAACAACTCAACTGATGACGCCAAGATGATCCAAATCATGGCTGACACCAAATCCAAACTCGGCGCCGCTGGCTACACCGACTCCCCGGCTTTACACTGCCAATTTGAACCCGATTTCTGATGATCCGCCGCATAACATGGTTTTTACGCTGAGGCCTTCGGCACACCTTCCAACTTTGTCAACGCGTGCTGGCCTTGGTACAATTTCTCGTAGTTCAAGTATCGCTCGCTTCGTTCTGGGCGGTGTCGTAAAAACCTTCCGTTGTGTGCCGCTAGTCGCTAATTATGCCACGCGAAATCCACATCGCCGGAAACGCGTACGCGGTTGAAGAATTCTCGACTTCTGTAGGCTGGCATTTCATCTTGGAAACTCGTGATGCGGAGCTTGTGGGCGCATCCACAGCTATTGGTTCCGTTGATGTTCACTACCCTTGCCACAACGCGGCTTATCCGGCTGGCGAGGCTGATGTGTTTCGTGTGACTGTTCTTCTCGATCCTGAGTCAATTGAACCCGGCGATACACGACCGTCGGCCGATGACATTTACGCTGCGTTAAAAAGAGAGTACGGTGTTTCTGATGACGCAAATTGGAGCTTTGGTTACTACGAGTGCACAAATGGACTTGAAGACGGTTTTGATCGCCGAACCTACTATTGATTCACCGCGGCACATAACATGGTTTTATGTTGAGTCCCTTCGACAACACCTACGATGTACTACTGCGCTTGCTCTCATTATACAATCGAGTCTGATCCGATCCGCCTTCGCTTCGCCTGCGACGGTATTGTGAAATCCGTACGTTGGCAGGCACAGATCAATCATGGGCACAACGTTTGTGGGCATTGGTGACAACGGTTTCTGGATGCGTGACGGTGTCCTTGAACTCTGGCTTCGATTGCTGGCGCTGCACCTCGAAGACCCCGCTGATGACTCGTCGCCATGTGATGCAATCCGTTCTCAATGGTTGCTCGCATCCCGTGGATCCTTCAACGGCTGCGTTCTACTGGATTTGGGATCTGACATTTCAACGGCTGCTGGACGCAAACTGATCCTTGAAGCCATCACATCTCTGCGTAGCTCACTCGAAAACTCACCTGAAACGCTCGATCATCACGTATTGAATCTTCTCGGCTTTTCCGGGCCTTTCAGCGGCAATCCTGAAACTTGGCGGCTCATTGATGTGGCGGACGCGTTTGTTGACCTCATCGAGGGACGCGTTACCCGTACCGTTGAAACTACCGAATGGATGCCCGGCAGCACCAAACGAAATTGAAAATCTACAGTTGACGGCTCTGACGCTCCGCGCGGAGATCGGTCGGTTCGATCGCTTTCAAAGTGGGAAACAGCTTGCGCGTTTCTGCGGCGTGACGCCGTGGAACGCTTCCAGCGGAGAGCGTCAGGCGGATGCGGGTTTGATCAAGGCGGGCAACCGAGAGCTTCGTAGGGTGTTGATCGAGGCGGCGCACCGCTTGAAGCGTCACAGTGAACGATGGAGCGAGCTATCGGAGAAAGCTGAAGGACAAAGGGAAGGCGCCCGGCGTGATCAGCGCTGCGGTGGCGAACCGTTGGATTCGGAGCTTGTACTACCAGGAACGACAACTTTATTTAACAAAAGTTTTCGACGGGCTTTGTCGTAAGCTGAGGTGTCTTGCGAAACCGTTTGGTCTTTGACACGTCGATTGCTTTGCTGCATGAGATCTTGGTGATCTTCGACCATGCGTTTGACGGTTTCTTTGAGCGTCAAGCCGCCGCCTAGACGCTGCAGAATGAGTGCGAAGATCGTGGCGGCGTTGGTGTAAACCTGCTGGCCGTTTGCGGAGCCATCTCGATGGAGCAATCGGGCGATCTTTTGCGAATCAAAGAGTTTCTCGAGCAGCCCCAGTAGCCGATGGCATGACGTGGTTCACAGTTCGCGGATTCAGCCGCCACGGTGGAATCGTTTCCAATTTTCATACTCTTTCGGCCTCGTCGCATAACGCGGTGGATGTCACGCATTTCTCTCGGCCAATAATGCCCCTGAGGACCGATGCCAGCGACTCGATTGTGCGTCGGATATCCCCGAATCTGGCAGTGCTTGGAAACGTTTCCACTCTTATGATCGACCCGCGGGGCAAAGCCTTCGCCTCGGAGGATTGGCACGGAACTTGTTGCGTTTGCATGGTGGGGTCAGTTCAACGCGCTGACAAAGGGAGACATCGATCGCTGGAAGCGTTGGATGACCACCGACACGCAAGGCGCGAAGCTGGCGAAGAACACTTCCGTTCAAAACATCAAGCGATTCCGCCAGATGATGCGTCAAGCGTTGGACGATGGTCTGGTGAACGTGAATCCGTTCGCCGGGATCAAGATCGATCTGAGCAGCGACAGGACGAAGAACCGATATTTGTCGACGTCCGACACGACCGCAATCCTTGAGGCTTGTCCGGACCAGGAATGGCAAGTGATCGTCGCACTGTGCCGAATCGCTGGCTTAAATTAGAGGGCCATCGGAGATCACACCGCTCAAGTGGTCCGATATCTCATGGGAACGAGGTCGGTTTACCGTGACGTCCCAAAAGACCAAGCGGTACGGCAAGGCCACTCGAGTGGTTCCACTCTTCGAAGAATTGAGGAAGGAGCTGACCGACCTGCTTGAAATCAAGGGACACTCATCACCGTTCGTGATCACGCGGTACTGTGACTCGACGACCAGCTTGAGCACGCGGTTCAACGCGACCTGTGTGCGTGCGGGGGTAGCAGAGATGCCGAAACCGTTTCCAAACCTTCGAGCTTCGGCCCGGCGCGACCTGAAGCAATTCTGCGCCGTTCGGAATATCGATCCAGCGGCGGTCACTGCATGGCTGGGCCATGATGCGACGACAGCGGAGAAGTACTACGACCAAGTCACCGACGACGACTACGATCGCACCGTTGGCACTTTGGTGTGCACATCAGCAACGGAGCATATTTCCTCACTAGACGTCAGGGCAAACAAAAAGCCCCGTAAAACCGGGGCTTTGATGCTTGCAGATGGTTCAGGATCAGCCACCCAGTACACCCCAGAGGATTCGAACCTCTAACCTTCGGTTCCGTAGACCGATGCTCTATCCAGTTGAGCTAGGGGTGCTGGGTATCGACGCGGGATCCTTCTCAGACCTCCCACCGTCACGAAAGTATTGCAAAAAGGCTTTGGTGAGCCAACCCCTGAGAGGTCGACGACTTTCCGCCGGGGCAACTGCGGAATCCAGCTAGATTGCCTCAGTGTTGCGACCGTCACAGGATTGCTGCGTCTGATGCCCTCCAGGTGACCGCCGTGGATTGTCACGATCATCGTTGACGCGGTACCATCCTCGGCATGACTCCGATGATGAAACAGTACCATGAAGCGAAGGCGGCATGCGGCGACGCATTGCTGCTGTTCCGAATGGGGGACTTCTATGAGCTCTTCTTGGAAGACGCAAAGGTCGCGGCGAAGGTACTTGGTTTAACGCTAACCAGCCGCGACAAAGACAGCACCAACCCGACGGCGATGGCTGGCTTTCCGCACCATCAACTGGACGGCTACCTCAGCAAACTGATTCAATCGGGGTATCGGGCCGCGGTTTGCGAGCAGGTCGAAGATCCCAAACAAGCCAAAGGACTGGTGCGACGAGAGATCACTCGTGTTGTCAGTCCTGGAACGTTGACGGACGACGGGTTGCTGGATCCCCGAGAAGCCAACTACCTGGCTGCCGTCGTCGTGCAAACGTCCGCAAAAAAAAGCTCCGAGCCCAGCGTTGCGGGAATCGCATGGGCGGAACTTTCGAGCGGAAGATTCTGTGCGGGCTGCTTTCCGCTTGCGCGAGTTGAAGATGAACTTGCACGCATCGGGCCCGCCGAAGTGATCTTCCGCGAAGACGACGCTTCATTCTCACCGGACTCCACTGCGGCATGGTCTTGGACGGCGCGACCGGCATGGAGTTTTGCGGAAGACACTTCGCGAGAGTCGCTTTGCAAACAGTTCTTCGTCAGCTCGTTGGAAGGATTCGGTTTTCAAGAAGACGACGGTCCCGCGATTCGTGCGGCCGGCGCGGTCTTGACCTACCTTCAAGAGACGCAGCCCGGAGGACTCGATCATTTCCGCGCATTGGCGGCTCATCACCGCAGCGGCGTGATGGGCATTGATGCTTCCACGCGAAGAAGTCTAGAGATCACGCGGACGTTGCGGACGGCGTCGCGAAGTGGTTCGTTGGTCGACGCCATCGATCTGACCAACACTTCCGGTGGGTCGAGAATGCTGGCCGATTGGATTGCGGCACCCCTGCTGGATCAGCAAGCGATTGAAGCGAGGCATGATGCGATCGCGGAGTTCGTTGGTGAAGCTTCGCTGCGCGGCGAAGTACGAGACATCCTCAAACGGACGTTCGACTTGTCTCGTTTGCTCGCGCGCGTCGCCACGGCGCGGACGGGTCCGCGAGATCTGCAGCAGGTTGCGACGACGCTTCAAGGCCTGCCGGCGATCAAGGCAAAGCTGGAAGACCGGGAGTCAAAACGAATCCGGCACCTCGAAGCACACCTGCACCTTTGCCCGGCGCTGCGGAGTCAATTGGAAGCGGCACTCGCAGATGAGTGTCCGCTGAATGCTTCGGACGGGAACTTCATTCGCGCCGGGTTCGACGAAGAACTTGATTCGCTTCGCGAGCTGGCGGCCGGCGGCAAGCAATGGATTGCCGAGTATCAGCAACGCCAGATGGATGAAACCGGGATCGCCAATTTGAAGGTCGGTTACAACAGAGTCTTTGGGTATTACTTGGAGGTAACCAACGCGCAGAAGGACCGTGTTCCGGCGGACTTTATTCGCAAGCAGACGCTTAAGAATTGCGAACGATACATCACTCCGGAGCTGAAGGAATACGAAGAGAAAGTGCTGGCTGCCGATGAGCAGGCTTCGGCGCGAGAACAGCTACTTTTCTTCCAGCTGCGAACGGCAACTCACGAACATCTAGCTACGCTTCAGGAAGTTGCCGCGGCGATTTCGGAGTTGGACGTGATCGCATCGCTCGCCGAGCTTGCCGTGCAGCGGCACTGGGTGAGACCGACGATGACGGATGACTCAGTCTTGCGAATCCAGGGTGGACGTCATCCGGTTTTGGATGTCACGTTGCCACAAGGAGAGTTCGTGCCCAATGATTGTGTGCACGCGCCGGAGACCGGGATGATCCTTTTGATCACCGGTCCAAATATGGCGGGAAAGAGTACGTACATCCGGCAGGTCGCGTTGATCACGTTGCTTGCGCAGGCGGGGTCTTTTGTACCGGCCGATTCGGCGACGATTGGGATAGCGGATCGGATCTTCGCCAGGGTCGGTGCGAGCGACGAGTTGAGTCGCGGCCAGAGCACCTTCATGGTCGAGATGGTCGAAACGGCGCGGATCCTCAATACCGCCACTTCGCGTTCACTCGTGATTTTGGACGAGATCGGACGCGGCACCAGCACCTACGATGGGCTTTCGCTGGCCTGGGCGATCACCGAACATCTGCACGAACAAGTCGGTTGCCGGACGCTATTCGCGACTCACTACCACGAATTGACTCAACTGGAGGAGTCGCTGCCTCGCGTCGCGAATTTGAATGTCGCGGTCAAGGAGTGGAATGACGAGGTCGTGTTTCTGCACCGCATCATTCCCGGTGGTGCCGACAAGAGTTACGGAATTCACGTTGCAAGATTGGCAGGCGTCCCCGCCAGTGTGAACGAACGAGCCAAGGACGTGCTCGCACAGCTGGAAGTGGACCATCGTGATTCTCTTGACCGACCGACGATCAGTCCACCTGAGGGAAGATCCGGCGACCAGAGCGGCACCTACCAACTGACGCTTTTCGGATTCTCGGACCATCCAGTGATCAGCAAAATTCAAGAGCTCGAACTGAACTCGATCACACCAATCGAAGCGATGCAGTTTCTGCAGCAGGCCCAGAAGCAACTCGCCAGCCAACCGGTCGTCTCGGAATAGTTCGGCTGCCGTGGGAAGAATGCTGCGGTGTGTCGCCAGGCATCGCCGATTCCGTTCCCTGGAAGTCTCCAGCGAATTCGGCGAGCAAAGTTTTTTCCAAAAAAATTGCTCTCGGGTGAAACCTGCAACGGCCCGAGTGGTTGAATCCCTTGTACACGGGCTAAGCCTTGCTCTTCAGCATCGCCGGGGCTCATTTAGCTGCTCCCTTCTAGGAATAGGTTTGATGAAAGTTTCGCGTGCCGCAATGGCAATCGTATTCGCGGCTGCTTTGTCGCTGATCGCAAACGACGTGATGGCCCAGCGTGGCGGCGGCGGCGGACGTCGCGGTGGTCCAGGCGGCGGGGGCCCCGGTGGTGGCGGTCAGTTTGGTGGTGGTGGCCAATTCGGCGGCGGCCAGTTCGGCGGTGGAGGACGCGGCGGAGCAGGAGGCAGCCTTGTCGGACTGCTGCGGATTGAAAAGATCCAAGAAGAACTGGAAATGATGCCCGACCAAGTCGAAGCGGTCCAAAAGTTGGCTTCGCAGCGGCCCGACATCGAACGCCCGGAAGGCTTTGATCCTCGCGACCGAAGCGAAGAAGGACAGGCGGCGCGAACCGAGATGTTCGAAAAGATGCGAAAGCAGATGGAGGAATTTGCTGCCAAACAGTCCGAACAACTCGAAGAAGTCCTCTTCCCTGAGCAGATGGAACGCCTGAAGCAAATCCAGGTCCAGATGATGGGTGTTCAGGCTTTGATGGACGAAGAAGTTGGAAAGAAGCTCAAGCTCACCGCAGACCAGAAAGATCAGCTCACTGAAGTGAGCCGCAACATGCGAGACGAAGTTCGGGACCAGATGCGCGAGCTGTTCCAAGGTGGTGGCGGCGGTGGAGAAGACATGCGAGCCAAGATCGAAGAGCTTCGAAAGGGTGTTGAGGACAAGGTCCTGAATGTTTTGACTTCCAATCAAAAGAAAGAGTTTGAAGAGATGAAGGGTGAGCCCTTCGAAATGCCTCAAGCCGAACGAGGACGCCGTGGCGGCGGCGGCCAAGGTGGTGGTCGATTCGGAGGCGGACGCGGTGGTGAACGCGGCGGCGATCGTGGTGGCCGGGGCGGACGTCCCGGGGGCGGCGGACGCCCTGACAGCGATCGCGGCGGCATCGACTTCTAGTTCACCGAACGTCCGAGTTGATGGGTCTTCCGAGACCCGCTCTGTTGAAAACATCGGCGATGGCGAAACGCTCCGCCACGCCGATTAGGGACAGTTTGCCAACCGGCAACCTGTCCCGTTCTAGCTCTCTACGTCTCGAATCCGAGATGCCTTCGAAAGGACCTTTCTGGTGGTCCGATCCGTCCTGAGCCGAAAAGCGATCGCTTCGTTTTTCTTGAACCTGCTGTTTGGAGATTGGCCGTCGCCCGGCGGCGGACCGCTTTGCCGGTGAAGAGAGCCTTGAGCGGTTGATGGCACACGCCGTTGACAATCAGTCTCGGTGTTTTGGCAGCTAGCGGCTAAATCGGATTAGCGGGTTGATGCGAGGGCGCGGCCGGCTGAAGCCGGTTCACCAGCGTGCGCCGTTTGTATTGGATGCAATCTCCAAAACTCGTTGATTCCTGTTCGCTTTGGCATCGATTGGCGTACTGACGAGTGATCCGGGCCGGCGTTAAAAACTGGCCGTTGGCTGGCGGCGAGTGGCTGAGGATGTAGGCTGGGCGGGGATTGGTGTTTGGCTGAATTCGCTTGGCATGAACCAGGAGCTCGCCGTGATCGAGGTCGAAAAGAAGTTTCGCTGCGTGAATCCGCAGCGTTCCGGTGAACTATTGATGTCCCTGGACGCGACTTTCGGAGCTGACGAAACTCACGAAGACACTTACTTGAGGCATCCCTGTCGTGACTTTGCGGTAACGAACGAAGCTTTGAGGATTCGTCGTGTCAACGGCGAGCCTTTTGTCACCTACAAGGGCCCAAAAGCATCTCTCGATGATGCTACATTGAAGGCGCGGAAAGAACTCGAGTGGCCGCTCACGCCGGGCGATCACGATGGTTCGAAACTCTTCGACCTTTTCGAGTCGTTGGGCTTCAACGTCGCCGCGACCGTCAAGAAAACACGTCGTGTTGCCAAGTTTGCGGCACGGCATTCCTTCGCCCGTTTCACCATCACCCTTGACTCCGTCGAGCGTGTTGGCAGCTTTGCCGAAATCGAATGCTTGTGCGAATCGGCAACGACGGAGGAGCTGACGTCCACGGCGAAAACCATCGACGGTTTGGCTTCCAAGATCGAATTGGGCGCGGCGGTAGAGCAAAGCTACCTCGCAATGTTGCTCGCCAATCAAGAACAATAAACCGAACGGAATTGACGTGATACTCAAACTGATGTGCTCGGGCTTTCGGAGACTTCCGTCGGTCCTGGCTTTGCTGCTCGTTTCGATCGCGTGTGTACCGCCGTGTTTGGCGGCTCCAACAACGCTTGATTCCGATGACCTTTGGCGAGCCGCCGCGGAGGGCGATGCTGAGCAAGTGAAGGACTGTCTTGAAGCTGGCGTTGATGTGGACGCCAAGAATCCCTACGGCGTGACGGCGCTCTTGCTGGCCGCCGAGCACGGCAAGACCGATGTGGCCAAGCAGCTACTGGCCGCGGGTGCCGATCCGGGAACAAAGGATCGCTTTTATGGTTCGACGCCGATCGGATGGGCCATCGCGCGGAAGCAATATGACTTGATAACGGCTCTTGTGAAATCGAACGCGCCGGACGCAGGCCGCGCGCTTACCGAGTCCGTTTATCGAAAGGACGCCGTCGTGATGAACGCGATCCTGGATGCCGAGACGCTCTCCGTAGATGCGATTCTTTGGGCTGCGCAGCGCGCCCAGTTGCTTGAGCACTCCAAACTTGTCGAACGATTGCGAGAAGCTCTCCCCGACGACGCGTCTGACACCGAGTTCGAGAATCCAGATCCGGTCGAAGCATACGAGGGTTTCTACCGTGGATCCAACGGAGAGACGCTTCAAATGCAGGCGAAGGGCGATTCGCTTTGGGTCAAGCCGAACCGCAAAGCCGGGCTTCAACGGTTATCACATTTCTCGCCTTGCACCTTTGGCAGGGGCATGACGACCGTTGTGTTTTCAAGCAACGCAGAAGGTGCTTTTAACACCTTTCGCCGCGAGTCTCGCAGCGAGGTTGTGACGTTTGAAAAGCAACCGGACATGACGGAGCTTCCCGAGTTGGATCTCGACGCGGATGCATCGGACAATGATGAGGCTCTCCGGGCCGACACAACGCCGGATGACTTTGTGTTTGCGGAAATGCCATGGGCTTCTTTTCGCGGACACCTTTCGCGTGGTGTTTCGATGGATTCCGCACCCACCTCATGGGACGTCGAGACGGGTGACAACGTCGCTTGGAAAGCACCCATCGCAGGCCTCGCAAACTCGTGCCCGATCGTTTGGGGGAACCGCGTTTATCTGACGACCGCGGTGAGTGAAAGCGAAGAGGCAAGCGGTTTTCAAACCGGGCTGACAGGCGACGTGGCTTCGGTTGATGAGGATGACCCTTGCTCGTTTCGTGTTCTCTGCTTGGACTTGGAAAACGGTGAAGTCATCTGGGACGAAGAAGCAACCAAGGCTGTCCCGGCCGTCAAGCGACACGCGAAAAGCAGTCATGCGAACCCGACGCCCGCCACGGATGGACGCTACATCGTTGCCTGCTTCGGTAGCGAAGGCATCTTCTGCTACGACCGAGATGGAAAGCTGCAGTGGGAACGCGATCTCGGTTTGCTCGACGGCGGTTGGTTTTATGATCGCAACTATCAATGGGGATTCGGAAGCAGTCCGATCATTGCCGGCGAACGCGTGTTTCTCCAGTGCGATATTCAAGACGAAAGCTTCTTGATCGCGCTCGATCTGCAAAGTGGAGAAACCCTCTGGAAAGTCCAACGGGATGAGATTCCGACTTGGGGAACACCGGTTGCCTACAACGCTCCGAACGGGACTCCGGTGGTTGTGGTCAGCGGCACAAAGATGAATGCCGCGTATCGCCAAGACGATGGCACCCTGCTGTGGTCCTTGGGTGGATTTTCCGAAATCGTTGCCCCGACGCCTCAGGTCACTCCATGGGGCGTCTTACTCTCCAGCGGCTACGCGCCCGTACGTCCGATCGCGGTCGTCAAACACGAGGCGAGGGGTGGTTTGGAGTTGCCCGAATCGGACAGCGGCAAGATCGCCGGTCCAACGGAGAACTTTGTTTGGTCTCGAAGCCGCGGAGGACCGTACATGTCGACACCATTGATCCATGACGGCTTGGCGTACGTTTGCGACACGGCGGGGATTTTGACGTGCTACGACGCGGTCAATGGCGCGCAGCTCTACAAAAAGCGAGTGCGTGGCGATGGCGCGAATTCCTTTACCGGTTCACCCGTTGCTTCATCGAGTCATCTCTATCTGCCCAGCGAGCAGGGCGTCATCCAGATCGTTGGTTTGGGTCCGGAATTTGAGAAGATGGATGCAATGGAAATTGGTGAAGCGACGCTCTCCACGCCCGCGATCGCCGAAGGATACCTTTTGATTCGCGGTGAGAAGCACCTGTTCGCGTTTCGAGAGGGAATCGATGCAGACAACGACGAACCGATTGACGATTGATTCGAACCAGTTGACCGCAAACGAAAAAACGGCGTGCTCCGAATGGAACACGCCGCTTTCGCAAATCACTCTAGCAAGTGAATCTTATTCCGGCGTGTAGCCGGTTTGAGCGAACTCTTCTTCCTCTTGGATGATGATCCGAGGCGTCACCATCAACATCAGGCTGCTCGCATCGCGGCCGACGGCAACGTTGCGGAACAAACGGCTGAGGTAAGGAATCTTGCTGAGCATCGGGACACCACGTTCGGTGCGTCCTTCGCTCAAACGCTTGATTCCGCCAAGAAGAATCGTACCACCGTCTGGAACACTCACGGTCGTGCTGACCTGCGTGAACGCAAACGTCGGTAGCTGAACGGTCGAACCGGCGATGATGTCCGTTTCGTCTTCGCTATCAACCGCATCGTCATCATTGACGACGCCGTCACTGTTGGTGTCCTCTTGATCGCGGCTGCTGCGTGTGGTCGTTCGTGAGCCTTCGAAGGTGAACGTGTCGACGTCACCAATTTGACTGAAGAACGGAACCAGCGTGAGCCGGACGAATCGCTTATCGTCGCTTACGATCCCTTGCACGTTAAGCTGTGTGCCCTCGTTGAGAACAACGATGACGGGCTGCTGAGCAACGGCGAAGTCACCGACGACCGGCGTGATGCTGGTCACAAACGGACGCTGACTTTGGTCGGAGATCGTTGCGATTTGACCATCGAACAGAGTCACCTTCGGAGCCTGCATGACGTTCGTCCGCTCGTCACCCTGCGCGGCTTGCAGGAAGAAGAACGCTTCGATGTCACTTAGAATCGCGAAGCCGACGCTGGAAAGCGATCCGGGGTCGGGAGCACCAAAGGCCACCGGAACCGGGAAGTTGTTGTTCTCGATTCGAATGTCCAAGTCATCCGTGGGAAGACTCGTCAAGCCGTTCCAACCGATCGTCACGCTTTGACCGCTGTCATCATCCGGCACACCACTTCGACCGATGTTGTCATCGAACTGGACATCGAAGTCGACTCCGATTTGTTCGAAGAACGTATCGGAAAGTGTGATGAATCGGACTTCGATCGTGATCTGCAGGTTTTGCAGCGAACGAAGCGATTCGATCAAATCCACGATTTGGTCGTGAACGTCGCTGGTGGTGCTGATGATGAGCGCGAGGTTCTGCGGATAGGGAGCCATCGTGCTGTTTCCGCCGAGAGCTTCCCAGGTGTCCGGAACGACCGTCGTTTCGATCAGGTTCATCAAGGAATCAAAGTCCGCGAACGCTCCACCACCGCCGGCACCCGAGGGAGGATTCTGCGGTCCGAAGCCGCCTTGTGATCCCATCGGGGCGTACTGGCCAAGCATGTTTGCACCCATCTTGCTGGGCTGCAACGCATTGGCTTGACGCGTGGCGATGTCGGTAGCGGAGAACGGCATCATCTGCACGTTCATCTGTGGATTCGTCATTTGGTAGGCCGCACGAAGTGCACCCGCCAAACCGTCTTCGTAGCTTGAAACAAAGTTCGGAATCGGCGTCACCAAATCCGCGACCTTGTAAGTCCGAGTCACGACGTTCGCACGCATCGCTTCGCGGCTCGTGATCTGAACAACTTCGTCCTCGATCTGGTAGCCGAGATCGAGTTCTTTGAGGATCAGATTGAGAGCACTTTTCAGCTCAACCTCGTTAGCCAGCTCCAAAGAGACCGGCGCATCGGGTTGAACATTGACGGCTTGCATCGCCCGACGATTCAAGACCATCGGCAGCCCGGTGACCTTCGACAAGTCGTTGATGACTTCTTCGAGCGGTCGATTGCGGAACTGAACGCTGACGGGCGTCGTCAGTTGAGCCTTCAGTTTTTGCTCGGCGACGGAGCCCGAAAACTGTGAATCGGAGAGACGGCGACGCGTCATCTCCTGCCACGATTGTGGATCGGTACCAAAGCTCATTGGACGTCTCGGATCCAAGCCTTCGGTGCTCGAGATCGTTCGTTCCACGTCCATCAAACCTTCCCAAAACAGCTCTTCCTTGCCGTCTTGGATCTCATCCATGATCTTGTTTCGAGTGCCGAGGCGACTCTTGTAGAACATGTTGGTCGCGATCTGCGAACCGGGCTTCAGCTCGCCGACCTGCTTGGCGATCGTTTCCGCTTCGGCGAAGTTTCGCTCTTCGATGTACTGGTTGTAGGTATCAACCAGGCTCGAGATTTCTTCGTCGATCTTCGCCTCGCGAGCGGCTTTGGTCGCCAGATCCATGCGGACCTGATCGTTCTGCAAAGCAAGTTCGATTTGGGCTCGGTTGGCTTCCACGTACTGCTTTTGCTTCTCGAGCTCCGAGTCCACCATGCGGGCAAGCGTTCGCTTGCTAGTTTCATCGATGCCTGCTCCATCGACGCGGCGACGAAGACGATTGAGGTTGTCGAGCGCGTCAAGCGGGGCCGTGGCATTCATCTCTGCCGACTTCGCAAGTTCGGCCGTGATCTCGCGATAAAGACGACGAGTCGCCTCCTTGCTTTCCAAGTCTGCTTGATCGATTGCCGACAGCTGTGACGCATCGGCACGAGGCAAACGCGTGGGCTGCAAGAGCGTCAGCTTGTCCTTCAGTTGACGCCGCGTGGCAAGATCCAGTTGGCCTTCGTACTTCCAGGCTTCGACGAATAGCTTGCGAGCCGTCTCTTGATCGCCGGCTTGCAGAGCGGTCAAACCCTGTTGATAGATTGCGGCAGGATCCTCGCCGGCCGGCAACATGGGCTCGCCGAGAGCTTGCACGGGCTGAACCGCACCGGCTTCGGGCTTGCCGTTGTAAAGCATCTGTTGGATGAACTTCGCTTCATCGTCGCTCGCGTCCTGAATTCCTCCAGCCAGTGCAATCGCAGGAGCATCATTCGTGCTGTTGAGTGTTCCCGCACGTCGGGCCGCAGACTCGGCATCGAGCGCGAACTGCCAAACGCGAGGCTCTCCGGCCTTGAACTCGGATTCAGGTACACGAAGCGCTTGAGCTTGGCGAGCCAAGTTCAATGCTCGGGCGGTGTCACCACGGTCCAAGGCAACACGACCGATCGCCAGCAAGCGAAGAGCTTCCTGCTTCTTCGACGATGGCATCGGAGCCGCGTTCGTTGCCGGAAGGCTGAGTAGCTCGGCATCGATGCCGGCCATCTGCAGATCGACTCGCAAGCGAGCGACGTCCGACCGAAGTGACTCGTTGTTCTTTGCCGCCGCGACCAATTGTCGGTATGCACCGACGGCCGGTTCGAATTGGCGAGCCTTGATCAGAGCTTTGACGCGGGCAACGGCAGTTGCAGCGTTAGGGGAAGCGGGCGCCGAAACGGCGGAACCCGCCGGGACTTGCGCGTAAGAAGGAACAGCATTCGTTGCGGCTCCCGATTTGTTTGTGGATGACTGGCCCTGACCCGGCAGGTCTTGACCCGGCATCGACATTTGAGCGGAGACGCTGGTCGCCCCCACAAGCCCCGCCAGTACGGCGGCGCCCCAGTACCTGGGGCCGAAAAGTCTTTCGTGGCGTTTCAACGCGACACTCCTTCTTCGCGGTGAGACTTCGATCGAACCATCAGAGTTTTCGCCTACGTTCACGAAAACCGATCCGCGGTTTAGCCCCGTGGCACGCCTGTCGAGTCACCGCTGCAACCTTCTCGACGTGCTCGAAAGCAAGTCGTTGGCCCACAATCGGAGCCGACGGAAATGCCGCGGAGCTAATACACTCGGGCGGGGATACGGATTTTTGAAACCCGCTGTCAACCTCGGAAAAGCCCGGTTTTTACGTTTTTTTCGAATTGAAATCGCCGTCGGATGAAGACGCGGAAGGCTTGAATCAAAGTCCAAACATTCGCGAAAAAGATCCGTCAATCTGGGGTATCCAGGTAAGGATCTTGGCCGATTTCACGCTGCATCTTCTTGCGTTCCTTCTCGTGGTGAAGCAACACCATTCGATCCCGAAAGTGCTTGCGCTCGACCTTGCGTTGCGCTCGGCGGAACAAGCTGGCGTACGAGTCGACGGCATCTGACAGACTTTCACCACGTGCTTTTAAACGCTCTGCCTTGTCGGGGCCTAGACCACCTTTCAAGATGTCGTCGTCGAGCGAGAGGTATTGGCGGTATGACCCCGGATCGCCTTGACGACCACATCGACCGATCAACTGACGGTCGATGCGCGCCGCGTCGTGAAGCTCGGTACAGATCACATGCATGCCGCCCAAGTCAACGATCTGGTCGGTTAACTTGATGTCCGTTCCGCGACCGGCCATGTTGGTTGCGACCGTGACGCGGCTCTCTTGCCCGGCGTCTGCGACGATGTCGGCTTCTTGTTCCACGTTGTTCGCGTTCAACACGTGGTGCTCGATCTGGATTGCCGACAAGAGTTGCGAAATGATTTCGCTTTTATCGATCGATCGCGTCCCGATCAGCACGGGGCGTCCGGTGGCGTGAATCTCTTTGACTTCATCCACAATCGCGCGAAATTTAGCTTCCATCGATCCGAAAACGCGGTCAGGTAGTTGCTTTCGCTGCGGCGGTCGGTTGGTCGGTACCCGCAAAACGGGAGTGCGATAGATCTTGCGAAGCTCGCGGGCACTCGTTGCCGCCGTACCCGTCATCCCGGCCAGGTGGTTGTAGCGGAGGAAAAGATCTTGGACGGTAATGCGAGCGGCTTGCCCCGTCGGGACGCTGATTTCGATGCCCTCTTTGGCTTCGATCGCTTGATGGATGCCGTCACGCCATTTGCGTCCTTCGGCGAGCCGTCCAGTAAACTCATCCACGATGACGATTTCGTCGACGCCTTTATCACCGGGACGAACCACGTATTGCCGATCCAGGAGAAACTCACGAAACACCTTCACGGAGCGTTCCGTGTATTCGTAGAGATCCACCAAACCCATCGTGCGCACAAGGTCTGACTTCGGCAG
>JBCCOI010000059.1:0-20701 GCA_039025515.1 Planctomycetota bacterium | reverse complement strand
TGAGGGAAGCTAATGCGAGAAGTCACTTCTGGGTCACGTTGCTGGTGTCGTTAGCTGCGCTAACCGTCGTATGGCTCACGCTGCGAAGATGGAAGAAGCCCGAATCCAATGGCAACGCGATCCCAGCGATTGCCTGACCAAACAACGCTACGCGAGATATCTCAAACGCGTACGATCCGAATGAACGACATCGACGTCAGCTACATCAAATTGGCTGAGAGAAGGCGGACCTTGAACCACGAAAAAAAACTTCGACCAACGAGCAGGCAAGAACGGCTACTTGGAAGACTGTTCATGGCGGTATTTGCTGGCAGTGCCGCTACGGTCGTGCTCGTGCTTCTGTTCCACACCAATTTTCGCTTCATCTTGGAAGCGGTTCTGAGTCATTATTGGAACGGATGGTATCATCGGCAGTCTTAGGTTTGGTCAAGAGCGAGCGCTGGCTCGCGCCATGAATTTTCCACACGACCGGATTGTGCCACCCAATTAACGATTGACGGAAAGTCCAGGTTCTTCGAGATTCATGCGAAGCCTGCAAGCGTTGCGAGTAACAAAGAATCTGCTGCGTATCGATAATACGATTCGGAGGCAACACGAGGTTGTGCAGTAGCCAACGGCCGTGAGAAGCGGTGAGGAAAAGGTCGATGAGAACGAGATTCTTCCAATGCCTGATGATCCTCTGCCTGGTCGTTTCAGGTGGCTCTAGGGCGGATGCGGACGAATCAGCGGTCCATTTGAGTGCTGAGGATCATGCAATGATTCTCATCGGGTTTGCACATAGGGGATATTTTTCAGAAAGAGGAATCGCCATAAGTCCCTTCGATGTAGCTAAAATCGCAAGGGAAATGATCGCGAAATCTGGTGCAGAAAAAACTGTGCCGCTGCCCCGATTCGAGGAAATTCTGGCAGAAGGAAACACAGCTCAAAATGCTGATGCCGAATTGGACTGGGCGTGGCTTGAAGGCAACCTTCGGACGCCTCCTGACAATCCTACGGCGGAATACTTGGCAAGTGAAATTGCAACTTTTGGCCTCATCGTTTTATTTCAATCACGGTATGACAGCTTGTTTGAAAAACCATTATCACAGCGGACCGATTTAAAGTCGAAAATCTCGGCTCTTGTGCGAGAAGGGTCGGCCATACATCAAGGACTGTTCACACTCAAAGGCGGACCTCTGCGTGAAGCTCGGCTCTCCGCTTTTAAGGGCACCCTTCGAAGGCTCTCCGTGGACATCGATTTAACCATCATTGATTCTCTGTCACCCAAGGAGCGTCTGTCCTTGGCAGGTCTCATCCTCCCTTTGACGAGCAGAGTCAAATAGCGCCAACCAACGCTGATAGTAATTTTTTATTCAAGACGCACACTCGCGAGCGCTTAAAGTCCGGCACCTGCGGTCATCGGAAGACACGGCGTGACACGAATTCTCCTCTCGACGCTCGTAGCCGACGAAAGTGCATCTTCTCAGTAAAGTGCTGAAGTCGTTGGCGACACGATCAAAACTCCTCGACAAGCGACGCCGCAGCAACCGGTGCGAGTCGTTAGCTCGGTCAAAGACTGCATTTTTGGGATGCCAGCTGCGTTGTCGCGGCACTTTTTGGTTTTAAACGTTTCGGCTGAACGCGGAGGTCTTTCTCCGAAAAAGCCTCCGAACGGCTCTTTACGTCTAATTCCCTAGACGATGCGCCTATCGAATTAGACGATTTGTGGAGGAGCTTCCCTCCGAGACCGAATCACCCTAAACCTCGGCTTAGCCGATGCTGAACCGTTTCCACGATGACAAATTCTTGTTCCTGCTGATCGACAATCGACATTTCATACAGGGCAATCGCATTTGGAATGTAGCTAAATCCCAGCAAGAATGGACCTTATGACTTGGTTGCCGGCCGCTGAAGAATGGGAGCCGAAGTGGCAAGCGTTATTCCCGCAAATGTTGCTGTTTAGCCCACCGCAAGAGCCGTTGTCGAAGCTACCATCGACCACCGGCAACCAGCTTCGATCCTCGGTTCGGCTGGAGTTAGACTGAGTCGATACGAGCGGACTCGAACCAGCGACAGGATGAGTGACTGTTGAGTCAAAAATTGAATCGCGCGGAAACTACGGGATCACAGTCATGGGTAAGGCAACAAGCGGCAAGCGTCGGCAGCGAATCCTGATTGCCATCGCTTTGGTCTTTATCCCAGGGACTTTCGCCTACATCGAGTTCTATTTGAAACGCCCGGTTGGTGAGGGTCCTGCCGGACCGGCAGTGGATGCAAAGGCGTTTCAAGAGACTTGGACAGAAGAGAATGTTCAACTGGTCGGCATCGGGGACAGCATCACCGCGGGTTTGGGAGCTCGATCACCGCGTCACACGTTCTTTAATCGCTTGATTCGAAATCCGTCCGACGAATACGAGGAGATGGACGGCATTTGTCTATCGGCCGTTTTGCCTCAACTCGCATCCGAGAACTTCGCGATCTCCGGTTCGGAATCGATGACTCATCTTGAGGTGATTCAAGAGACGGTGCCCGTTTACGAACAGGCATACGGGATCGTGGTGATGACGTCGGGCGGCAATGACTTGATCCATAGTTATGGACGCAGTCCTCCCCGCGAATGCGCAATGTATTCCGCGACGCTGGAGCAGGCAGAGCCATGGATTGACTCGTTCCAAGTCCGGTTACGAAAGATGTTCGATGCGATCACGCTCAAGTTCCCGCTGGGTTGCGAGATCTACATCGCGGATATCTATGATCCAACCGATGGCGTCGGTGACGCGCCGAGCATCTTTTTGCCGGATTGGCCCGATGGTTTAGCGATTCACGCTCGCTACAACGAAGTCATTCGAAACGTTGCCGCGGAGATAGAGCATGTGCATGTCGTGCCACTGTACGAGACCTTCTTGGGGCACGGATCGCACTGCCGGCAGTTTTGGCGTGCAAACTATGACCGTTCCGATCCGCACTATTGGTTCTTCAGCAACATCGAGGATCCCAACGATCGAGGTTACGATGCAATCCGGCGAGTCTTTCTGAACACGATTTTGGCGAAGACTCGATTGCCCGGCCTGACGTTGCCGAGCGAGTAACACGCACGCTTCGTCGTTGGCTTGCGATGCGTTCCTGGCGGTCTTCGTTTAGTAGCCGATGCCCAGGCGGAAGAGCCACGAGTCATCGAGGCCTCGACTGTCGGCGCGGTTGTTTCGGTAGACTAACTCGCGATCGCCAACGTAACCGAATTCGAAGAACCAAGTCCGTTGTCCATTTCGGATCAGATCGCTTCTTCCCCATTCCAACCCGAGCAGGACTCGAACGTCATTGATATCGACCTGGTCTTCTCTGCCATCATCGCGATCAATCGTCCATGAACCGCCGCCGTATTCGCCCGAGAGATACCACCAAACGTCTTGTGTTCCGACGGTTGAGATGAATCGTGAAAACTTGGGCTGTGGAAAGAAGAGATCGACTTTCGTGAAAGGATTGGGTCGCCAAAAAATCCCTCCAGCCGGCAGCAGCTTCACTCTGACGCGGTCGTAGTAGTAAGCACCGAGCTTGAACGTCGTTGCCGGTGTCAGACGAAAAGTTCCCAACGCTTTTCCACGCACTCGGATGCTATCGCTTCGCGCGATATCAAATTCACTGAACACGCCCACGTCGACTGCCAACTCTGCGCCCACGATCTGGTTCGGATCCGATTGCCAGGCGAAACCGAGAAACGCGCTGTAGGCGTTTGCCGGCAAGTCGGCTCCGGTACTTGCATTGGGCCCATCCCAGAGATGCAGTGAGAAGGCGGGGATGACGAAGAGCGGTTGTTGCGAAAACAAGAACCTCGGAAAGGCAAAGGCGAGCGCGACGTCGGTGTCATTGCTTTCGAGATCGTCTGCGTCGTCGCCACCAAAGAGGAACGTGTGTCGAAATCTCGCACGCTGGATTAATCGGTAAGGGTTGAAGTTCGGATTGAAGGAAGACGTCGGCGCAAAGAGACCACCGGGGAAAAGTGTCGAAGGCGCTGCTTCGGGCAGGCCTGTTTGAGGGATCGTGTAGGGGTTGGCCACGACGCCGGGACCTCCAAAGGTCGAACCGCCGTAACCGCCGGGTGGCACGATCACGGCGGGCCCGCCAAGTGACCCGCCAAGTGGCGCGCCGCCTTGCCAGACTCCCCCGCCCAGCGTTCCGCTTCCGATCACCGGAGGCGGTTGATTCGCAAGTCCTCCGTAGATCGGTCCATTCAATGTAGGGCCGGAGAGCGATGGCGATGCGGGTGCGAAGAAACCCGATGGCGGACCGCTGGAAAGCAGGCCGCCGAAGAGTCCCGGTGAAGAGGGAGCAGGAAACGTTGTCGAGGGACCGATCATTCCTGCGGCCGGACCTCCGGCGTACGGATCAAACTGCGCGGCCTGACCCGGAGGTGCCACCATCGAAGGACCCGAAACGCTGGGGACGCCCAGCCCCGGTACGGGATTTCCGAAACCCGGCGTGGATCCAATTGCATTCTGAGCGGAATTGAAGGGCGGGTTGATTTGATTCAGACCGACGCTGCCACCGAGCGGAGCGAGACGCGTTTGCGGAACGTCCAATGATTGCCCCAATGGATCGAGGCTGCCCTGGGCGTAGGTCTGCTGGTCCACGGATAGTCCGAGGAACGTGATTGCAAGCAGCAGAGAGAGAACCCAACGCGTCTGCCGATCAGGATTGCGCCAAACAGATGCCTTCTCACGCACGAAGATCTTGCGTTGAGGCAGCTCGCGTCGCGGCATGGGAATGCCCTTGTTGTTCCGTCGACGATTTCTTGAAGTTCTCAACAGCTTGCGGCTTCTGACGTCGGCTCTTCGGGGGCTTGGGCATCAAAACTCTTTCAACGCTCCAAAGTCTGGGAGTAGCTGTTCCATTTCGACAGCGTCAAGGTCATCCCGGTCGAGCATTCGTCAAACTTGAGTGATTTCGGAGAGAATTCGAATGAAAGTGAAGTTGTCGCCAACGGGCCTCCCGGAATGGAGTGTGACTTGTCAGGATGTGTGTTTCCTGTGTTTCACGTTTCGGAGTCACGTTGTGGAAGACCTTGATCTCGCTCAGCTGGCGCAGTACCTACACGTCACACCGGCACAAGTTGAAAAAATGGCCGTCCGTGGTCGTGTTCCAGGGCGTCGCGTGGGCGGAACATGGAGATTCAACCAAGCGGAAATTCATCACTGGTTGGAGGCTCAGATCGGCGCTACCGATGACAGCGTGGAGCTGGATCGTGTGCGGAAGGTCGTTGATCGCATGACCGACGATGTGCAGGAGCGATCGATCACGGAGTTGTGCTCGGTGGAGACGATCGAAATACCGCTCCGAGCTCGCACGCGGTCTTCGGTGATTCGCAGCATGTGCGATCTGGTTGCCACAAGCGGCATGATGTGGGACGCGCCGGCGATGGCCGAAGCGGTCCGCAGCCGCGAGCAAATGCATCCGACGGCGCTGGACTGTGGTGTCGCATTGATGCACCCGCGACGACCACAGACGTCGATCTTGGCCGACAACGTTCTCGGGCTCGCGGTCAGCCAAGCACCGATCCCGTTTTCGGATGCCGGGCACATGGTGGACGTTTTTTTTCTGATCTGCTCTTACGACGATGCTTCCCACCTTCGTACGCTCGCAAAGCTAAGTCGATTGATCGCGGTTGAATCCCTGCTACAGCGATTGAGGGAGTGCGAATCTCCCGGTCAAGCTTGGGCGTGCCTGCATGAAGCGGAGGCGCTGCTATCGGCTTGACGGTGTCAGCGGCCCGCGAAATTCGATTGTCGAAAGCTCATCGAACACTCCCGGTTTCAGGAAGCGGACATGACGATTCAACTCGCCGGCGAAATCACGCTCAGCGATGGCGGCGGAACTCTACTTTGGATCGGTGAACGCGATTTAGAAGCCTTCGCGGATGCATACGACTTCTGCGATGCAGTCGTCTCGCAACTGGCCTATCGTGAATCCATGGCAGAAGCGATCCGCCGACCCGCGTCGATGGTGCGAACGATGCTGATGTGCCTCGAGCACGATTCGCCGCTGCATCGTGCCGCTTTCACGAATCTGTGTGAGCAGTACGCCGAAAGCAAGCCCTTGCTGTTGACTGGACCGCTTTGTGCTGGCGCGAGGCCGTCGGTCGAGCAGCAGTTCGGTTGCAAGACCATCCAGTGGAACGAGTGGCGAACGCAGTTGCCCGCCTATTTGCGGCGATGCGGCTGGGCAAGTCAGCCCGAACAGCGAGCTCATAGCATTGCGATTGTCGCGTCAAATGCCGACAACGCTCGGGCCCTCTTTGCTCTGGCTGCAGTCGCCTCGGTGCCCGTGGTTTGGTGCCGTCCGGAGCGGCTCGGCACGGTGACGGGACTCGCGGAGTATTGGTGGGATGATTCGGCGACCGACCCGAACACGTGGGAAACGTCACTCGCGCGAGTGACGAACCCCGATGCAAAACACGTTTGGATCGCTAGCGGTCTGACACCAATCATCCGCCAACAGGCTTCGTCGGCTGGATTTGATGCCGTCATCTCGAAACCGAACGAATTCGAGTCGCTGATTTCGCGAGTCGAGCGTCGAGACACGTCGATTCGTAGAGCGGCGTAGCCTGCGTCCGACACGTCCGACAGCACGGATCATGGCATTGTTTCTCAGCCAAATTCCCGATTCGGCAGCTTCGATTGGCCCCTCCGACTATCGTCTGGGTAGAAGGTGAATAGAGACCTTCCCAATCTCCAGTCGATTCTTGAATGACCTTATGTTGTTTCGTTCACTGTTTCGCCCAGCGAAACTGCCTTTTCTGGCGTTTTTGACGTTTTTATGCCTCTGTCTCTTTCAATCTCCGGCCAAAGCTCACACGACAGGCGAGACCTACGTGTGGCTGAACGTCGAGGAGACCCGCATCACGGGGCGTGTTGAAATCAACTTGGACGATCTTCGCGAGAAGTTGAAGATCGATGTGCCGTTGAAGGAAGAGTCTGGAACGGAGGAGGATCCTCGACTTGAAGTGCTGAGGGAGACTCGTTCGGAAGTTCTCGCCTACATCGCAGAGCAATTTTCAATATCGGTCGCCGATCGGCCGCTCGATATCGAGTTCACGGACCTGAAGATACTGGACTTGCCAGCCGACGAGGGCAATTACGCACAGTACTTCTACGTGGCTCCCGAAGGCGAGGTTCCCGACGTCGTCACCATCAAGAATCGTCTGTTTGTCGACGACGACTTCACACACCGCAGTCTGGTGTGCATCGAACGCAATCGGAAGAGCGGCCAGGAATTCGAAGGCGAGTTTGCGGCAATGGTATTCGGTTCCCACAACCCGGTGCAGGAACTGGACCTCACCCACATTGATCTACTGCTTCGACCCCGTGATTTCATTTGGCAGGGCGTCTTGCACATTTGGATCGGCATCGACCACATCCTGTTCATTGTTGCGTTGTTGCTGCCGGCGGTTCTGACTCGCAAAGACGGGAAGTGGGTTCCGGTCGAGAACTTTCGAGAGGCGTTTTGGAACATTCTCAAGATCGTCACGATCTTTACACTCGCCCATTCGATCACGCTCAGTCTCGCATCGTTGGGCTTGATCGACTTACCGTCTTGGATCGTCGAGTCGGTCATTGCTCTTTCGATTGTGCTGGTCGCGATCAACACGATTCGGCCGAAATTTAACGAGAAAACGTGGCTTGTGATCTTCGGTTTCGGTTTATTTCACGGAATGGGTTTTGCGTCCGTGATGAGTGACTTGCCGTTTCGAATGGTCCACTTGGTGAAGGTGCTCATCGGCTTCAACATCGGTGTGGAGTTGGGGCAGCTTGTCATCGTTGCGGCGATCTTTCCGTTGATTTATCTGCTTCGGCAGGGCTCGCTTTACCAACGAGTCGTCTTGATCGGAGGTTCGATCGTGATCGGAGTCATTGCGAGCTACTGGTTCGTGGAGCGTGCATTCGGCTTGTCATTGTCATAGAGTCGGCTTCGGCACCCCGCCTCAATCGTGTGACAATGAGCTTGTGAAAGTTGCTGGTCGTTGTTGGGATTTAGATGAATTTGCATGACTGTTTGACCCGAGCCGCGACGGACCACCCCGAACAAGTCGCCTTCCGTTGCGGCGCCGAGTCGATTAGCTACGCCGGACTGAATGAACAGGCCAGGCGACTCGCGTCGCTATTTGTTGCAAACGGTGTTGGTCGCGGAGATCGCGTTGCAGTGCGATTGACTCCGTGCCTTCGGTCTCCGCTTGCCGTCTATGCCACGTTGATGGCGGGCGCGGCGATGGTCCCCATTGACCCCATGCTGCCAGATTCTCGGCTGAAAGTGATCTTGAAAAAGGGGGCAATCAAAGGACTGTTGGCCGACCAACTGTCGACTCAAATGATCGATTGTTTGACCTCGAAGGAGATTCCATCTTTGGACACGTTTGTTGTCGGTGGGAGTGATGACATAGCCCTCGAAGGCTCGTATCGATGGAGTGATCTCGAAAGCTTCGAACCGCTTAACGATCAGGCCGTGACTGCTGATGACGTCGCCTATGTGATCTTCACTTCTGGTTCCACCGGTGCACCGAAGGGCATCGTTCATACGCACGCGAGCGCAACCAGCTACGCGCGGCTTTCGAGCCAGCTTTATGGAGTAAACACCAACGATCGCATCGGAAACCTGGCACCGCTGCACTTTGACATGTCAACCTTTGGGTATTTCACGTCCGTTTTCGCCGCGGCAACGACGGTTCTGGTGAAGCCCGGACATGGGAAGTTGCCCGCGAGTCTGTCATCATTGATCGAGCAAGAGAAAATCACGATCTGGCACTCCGTGCCGTTTGCGCTGCGCCAGTTGCTTCATCGTGGTGTGCTCGACAAACGCGATTGGAGTCGGCTTCGGTGGATCTTGTATGGTGGCGAACCGATGTCGCCCCGCGAAGTGGATGCGCTGAGAAGGCATGCACGCAATGCTTGGATCGGGAACGTCTACGGTCCGGCGGAAGTCAACCAATGCACTTACTACAACGTTCCGCCCGGCTCACACGGTGATGCCGCAATTTTGGCGGGGGACACCATCCCAATCGGGAAGACTTGGGATGAAACGCAGAGCTTGCTGGTCGACGAGAACGATGTTGTTATCAACGGCTCGGGTGAAGGCGAGTTGCTGATTCATTCCTCGACGATGATGCGAAGCTACTGGGATGCTTCTCCGAACGATCGAGAAACGTTCTATGTTGAACAAGCGTCCGGCAGACGTTTTTATCGAACCGGCGATCTGGTTTACCGGCGTGACGACGGTGACTTGGAGTTCATCGGCCGGATGGATCGTCAGGTGAAGATGCGAGGCTACCGAATCGAACTCGACGAAATCGAACGGGCGCTCGAAACGCATCCTGAGGTCGTTGAGGCGGCGGTGTTCATGCCGAGGGATCTTGAGGATCCCGCCGAACAACAGATCTATGCGGCGGTCATCGTTCACGAAGATGCATCACTTCATTTGGGTGAAGTGTTGCGGCAACATGTTGCCGAGCGGCTTCCTTCGTATGCAGTGCCAGAGATGATTCGCATTCAGACCACATTCCCAAGAACAACGACCGGAAAGATCGACCGCAGATCTCTGGCCGAAGACTTGAATTCCCATTGTTGATGAAGATGGCTGTTTCTGATTCCAACGCAAGACTGATCAAGTTCATTCGCGAGGAGCTTGTGGCCGACCCCGACGCGATCTCGGACGAGACCGACCTGTTAGGAAGTGGCCATATCGATTCGATGGGTATTATGCGTCTCGTCAATCATCTCGAATCCGAATTCGGCGTTTCGGTTCCGCCGGAAGATGTCACGATCGAGAATTTCGAAACGGTTACCAAGATCGCTTCGTATCTCGAAGCCCAGACCAAGCTCAGTTAACTGTCATGTGCCCCACCGCCGCAATCCGCGAATCGGCTGATCCGATGCTTGCTAAAGCAGCGTCGTCCCGGCGGCTTGCGATTGGGGTCAAGCTCTGCCGTTACGCCGCACGACTGCGTGTTTTCGATGGAGTGTTTGCCCGACCGGCAAGCTTGGTTGCCGGTATCTTTGAATCCGCAGCGGTTGGCCTGATGCGGCCAGAAGATGTCGAGCATATGGTTTCGAATACGTACGAGTCACGCCCAGACTTCTACAATCCGAATCGTTACAACATTTGCTATGAGCAACGTATCATTCCGAAGATGAAACGGCACGGCTTCGGACGCAAACTGTTGAACGGATTCTGCGGCCAAGGAAGGGAGGCAAAGCTGTTTGCTGAAGCAGGATATGACGTCACGGCGATCGATCGTCTTGGGTGGATGATCGATTCGGCTAATCGGTATGCGGCAGAGGAGCGATTCGAGGCGAAGTTTGAGGTCGCAGATTTTTATGACTACGTCACCGAAGAACGGTTTGACCTCGTTTACACGTCATGCTGGATGTATTCGACCATCCAGGGCGCTGCAGGGCGGCGCCGGTTTCTCGACAAACTCGCGACGTTGGTGAAACCTGAAGGAACGGCCGTCATCTCGTATGTGAGTGCGCGATGTGAACGAAAATTCGCGGCCGGGCTTCGTTTGGGAATCTCGCGTGTGGTCGGCAGGCTCACGAACGGCAACTCTGCCGTCGAACATGGCGAGCGAATTTATACCGGTCTCTTCTGGCATCACCTCTCCCAGGACGTGGTTTGCAGCGAAGTGAAGAACGCCGGCTGGGAGATCATCGAAAGCGTTACGGGCGAGCAATTGGAGCCAACGTTTGTCTTCATTCGACGTCAAAAGCGAGAGGATGCATCGCCCGCGGGAGGCACAACTGCATGAGCAGTGATCGTCTCGCAGCCGAGCTAGACTCGAGTTCCCTCGCTGCAACCAAAATTGAACTCGCGGTTAATCAGGCATTGATTTGGCGTGGACAACAAGTGCGGCCAAACGAACCGCTCTATGAAGTTCATTATCTCTATCACTTACAAGGCGTTCTAGATCCCGATCGTTTTCGAAGCGCGTTCGAAGAAGTGATCCGAGCCAACGCAGTGCTCCGCGTCGTTGCGGCCGACGCTGTGTGGTCTCATGCCCGCGCTGTTGAAACGCTTGACTCTGCCTTTTCATTTGTCGATGTAACGACGCTGCCGTCACCAGATTCGGAGTCAAAGTTGGTCGTCGCATCGCGTCTTGCGGAGCGTTTTCAACCAACACGATCTCTATGCGAGGGGAGATTGATCCGCTTCGGCGAGACTGATTGGAAGTTTCATTTGGTCCTGCATCATGCGTTAACCGATGCACTCTGTGGAAGGGCTTTCCTAGGACAACTCTCCCGTGCCTACCAGGGCGCGAGCATCGATCGTTGTGACTGCTTTTCAGAATGGATACGGAAACAACGACACCATGTAAGTTCTGATGGACAGCGGAAGTGGTGGTCGGCTCGTACTCAGAAACATGCTCGGACACTTTTCTATGGATCGACCGCAAAGGTATTGAGCTCGCGACACACACGGATAACTGTTCCACTTTCTCAATCCGAAAATTGGCTCATTGAGTCGCTTGCGAAGTCCAGTCCTTTCCGTCAATTGATGCCATCGCTGAGCCATTTGAACGTCTTCGGGACAGCGCTAGTTGCTTGGCTTCGACGGCTCGGCAATGAACAACGAATCTTATTCGGTTCGACGTTGCACGGTCGCGATCAGCCTGGCTCAAGAGACGCAATCGGACTCTTCGTGCAGATTTTTCCGATGCAGATTGAATTGGATTCGGAGGAAACGTTTGACTCGTGTTCCAAGAAGCTTGCGAAGGAGGCGATGGGGCTTCTCACTCACGCAAGCGTCGGTGCAATGACGCCGCAATTGATCAATTCGTTTGATGTTGCCTTGAATTTGATCGACCTATCCGTTGATCGTTTTGCGGAATGCAAAACGCAAATGGAATGGCTTCACAATGGGTTCGGAGATCCTTCGAGACGGCTGACGGTTTCTCCGGCACGAAGAGGTGACGCATGGGAACTGATTTTCGACTTCAGCGACGAAGCATTCTCCACGGATGAACGCGAACTCGCGATCGCTCAGTTTCGAAAAACACTCGATCAAATGGGCCGAGATTGTTCGCAGAGGCTTGGGTCTTACGAAGTGGGTTCCATCGACGAGGTGGACGATGACGTAGCTGAAGATTCGCAACCGTCCGTCTGTCTTTGGAGCCGTTTCGAAGCCGTCAGCCATGCACATGGTTCGCGTGTTGCGGTTGTGGGTGCTCAGCGACGATTGACCTATGATGATGTGCGTGAAGCAGCGCTGGAGCTTGCGGATCAGTTGGAGTCGCAGCAAGCAACACGAGTTGTGCCCGTCATCTGCCGACGCGACGCAAGTGCGATCGTCGCCATGTTGGGCGTTTGGGCGAGTGGTCGTTGCCTGATGATCGTCGACGCCGAGCAGCCTGATCAACGACAACGGGAGATCCTTGGCCAGTGTGATTCAAGACTTCTGGTTGATTCCTTGGGAGTTCCACGGATTCGACCAAACGATCATTTCAGTGGTACGGAATGTCCGCTGACAACGGACGCTTGCTACGTTCTCTTCACGTCCGGTTCCACCGGCGTGCCCAACGGTGTCGTTGTGGGCCATGACTCGGTGTGGAACCTTTTGGAGGCATTTGAAAGTCTTGCAGAGCTATCACCCAATGCAGTTTGTTCTTGGTGGACGAACGTCGGTTTTGACGTTGCCATGTATGAAGTGCTGTCGGCCTTACTTTATGGACGAACGCTTTTGATTCCGAGTCGATCGGACCGCCTCGACTCGCGGCGTCTGTTGGCCTGGATGGATCGTCACAATGTCGAAAGTGCTTATCTTCCGCCTTTCTTCTTGGAGCAGACCGAAGATTGGTTGCGTCACGGCGGTCGCTTGAATCTCAAGAGACTCTTGGTGGGTGTGGAGCCAATTCCTCAGCAAAGACTGGCATCGATTGCTACTAGACTTCCCGAGTTGCGATTGGTCAACGGATACGGCCCGACGGAAGCAACCATCTGCGCCTCGTTGCAACTGATTGATCCCGATGATCAATCGGAGGGACCAGCCTGCATCGGAAGGCCGATCTCTGGGAACCGAATTCGTATCGTCGACTCTTCGGGGAAGACCGTGCCGCAGGGTGTCGCCGGTGAACTCTGGATTGGTGGTGCCGGTCTGGCGTTCGGCTATCTGGCGAATGCTGAATTGACAAATCGGAACTTTCTGTACGCCCAGGATTCTGATTCGACGGAGCGGCGTTGGTATCGAACGGGAGACTTGGTTCGAACGACCGCATCGGGTGCTCTGCAGTTTTGTGGTCGCGTTGACGATCAATTGAAGATTGCGGGAGTTCGGATCGAACCTGGCGAAGTGATTGCCGCAATTCGCGGTATTGCGGGCGTTGCTGACTGCCATTTGTACAAAGCGAGAAACTCGCGTGGCGATGTCCAGTTGTGTGCTCTCATTCAAGGCACAAACTCAACGTTAACGACATCGGATGTGACAAACCGGCTTCGGGCTTTGTTGACGCCGGCGATGATGCCCAAGCGTCTTTTCTTTGTTGACCGAATCCCCCGCAATGTGAACGGCAAGGTCGACGAGAAGGCGTGCAATGGGCTGATCGATTCGCTCACCGAATCCTTGCCAGCTGATCCTCGGGATCCACCACGGACGACGACCGAGTTCGTTTTGGTCGCGCTGGTGCGGGAAATCTTGGACGTTGAGAGTTTCGGTCGTGAAGAAGATTTCTTTGAGGCGGGTGGATCTTCGTTGGACGCGATGAATGTCGTCAGCCGCGCTTGTGATCTCGGAGTCGAAGTCTCCGTTGACGATATTTTCCAACATCGAACGGCCGCTTCGATCGCGTGCCACACCGAAACTCATGGCGGAGAATCTGGGCCTGCGGAGACGGGCAAACTGCAAGTCGACTCACGAGTTCATGATTCCGAAGCATCAGAAGCTAGTCTGTCTTCCGGCCAACGAGCGATTTGGACGTACCAGCAGATTCATCCCGAGTCTGCGGCCTATCATGTGCCTCTGCGATTGCAGTTGGATGGCAAACTTGAGCATGAAAAGCTGGTCGAGGCCATCGAGGAGATCGCTCGTCGTCACCCGGCGTTACGCACCCATTACCTCAGCATTGATGGGCAGCCTGAGAAAAGAATGGGGACCGGTAGCATAAGCATCGAACGATGGAGTCGATTGGCGACGCCCGCAGAGATCAAGCAACAGGGGTGTATGCCATTCGACCTGGCGACCGATTGGCCGATTCGTTGTGTGCATGTGTCGCCGCCGGACTCACCCGATCAAGTTCTGCTCACGTTCCATCACATCGCTGTGGATGAGCGTTCCGTTCAGAATCTGTTAGGTGAGCTTTCGACATTGCTGTTCGGAGAAGGACAAGATCGGGAGACTGCGAGCCGATTCCGAAGAGCCACATTGCAGTCGGCAGCCAAAGCGGACGTCGATTGGTGGCAAGATTGGTTGGAGGGGTGTGAGCGATCGCCTTCTTTTGTGGGCGAGAAGGATGCATTCGGTGATATGAACCGAACAACATCGCTATCCCGTCGCAGTGAGCAACTTCAAGGAGCGCTTTTCGAGTTCGAGTGTTCGAGCGAGCTGACGAGTGAGGTTCACGCAGCGGCGTCGCAGTGTGGAGTCTCCACCGGTACGTTTCTGCTGACCGCCTATGCCGTGCTTCTGTCGCGGTACAGCGCGAACGATTCCTTGGCAATTGGTTGTCCCCTTCAACGTGGGCTTGTCGGTGATCCCTCGACGTGGGTCGGTTATGGCATCGAAGCATTGCCGCTTGCCTGTCACTTGAGCCCAGCAGATTCGACAGCGGATACTTGTCGGCATGTTCACGAACAGATGTCAAAGTTACTGCAACATCGAGACACATCGTCAGCCGATCTGAAGGATCAGTTCGGAAGACTTTTCGATGTAATGTTCGCTTTGCGACAGCCCTTTCCCGAAATGCCGCTCGGCAACGATGTTGTCGCGAGTGTGCATCTCGTCGATCTTGGAGCTGCCAAGTTCGATCTCACGTGGCTGGTTGACGATTCGAGCGAGTGCATCAAGGGGGTCGTTGAATATCGACGGGATCGATTCGACGGCGACGCGATTGCCACAATGGTTGAACGCTGGCAGCAGATTCTTGCCCAGATGACCGGTGATGTGACTGCTGAGATCGGTAGCATTTCGATATTTTGCCCGGTCGACCAAGCAGCCTATCAATCGCTCAATGAATTGAGCAAACAGGCGTCAGCACTGATGGAGATATCGGTACTCGATCGAATCCGTCATTGGTCTGAGAAAGAACCAACACGAACGGCCGTCAGTTTCCAGAACCACAGCTTAACTTACTCGCAGCTCGAACAGCGATCCAATGAGATCGCGCGACGGTTACTCGATAAAGCAATTCCGGGCGAACCGCGTACAGTCGCGATCTGCAGTGACAACTCGATTGAGTCGATCACGGCGATTCTCGGGATTTTGAAAGCCGGCTTTGCATACGTTCCATTTGACCCCGCCAGTCCAACTGAAACGATCAAAGCAACGGTGCGATCGAGTGGCATTCGTGTTGCAGTGGCTTGCGACGCGCGGCACTCATCATGCTTTGAGAATGTGATCCAGAGCCATGACGTCGAATTCCTGGAATCTCTGGACTCACCCCAAGTCACGAAAGAGACGCTCGCCTACGTCCTCCACACGTCAGGTTCGACGGGTGTCCCAAAAGGTGTCGCTGTTGAACATGGGGCCCTGCTCCACTCAACGGTTGCTCGTGAGATATTTTACCGTGTTACACCTGAGCGATTCCTTTTGGTCTCACCCAATTGGTTCGATAGTTCGATCGCCGGAATCTTCTGGACACTCTGCAGCGGAGGACAATTGGTCGTCGCATCGCCAGACGAGATTCGCGACGTCGGAAGACTCTCCCGACTTGTTGCCGAGCAAAAGATTACGGACACGTTGATGTTGCCGTCGCTCTACCGACTGCTCCTGCAACATGGTGATACCGCACAATTGAGTTCTCTCAGACGCGTCATTGTCGCCGGCGAGTCTTGTCCAGGACAGCTTGTTCGGCAACACGAAGAGTCTCTTTCTCAAACGAGACTGTTCAATGAGTATGGGCCGACAGAGGCAACCATTTGGGCGACGGCTTGTGAGCTGCATTCGAGCGACCGGCGAGTTTCGATTGGAAAGGCCGTCGGGGGCATCGACGTCGTCATCTTGAATGAGCAACAACGGCCCTGCTGCATCGGGTTCGAAGGCGAGATCTATCTAGGCGGCGAACGGCTCGCAAAAGGGTATTTCGGCCAAAGGCGGCTTACCGAAGATCGCTTCATTCCAGATCCCCGCGTTGGAGCCGGAGGCTTGCTTTACCGTACGGGCGACCTCGCCAAACTCGAGAGAGACGGGACGTTGACGTTTCTCGGACGGAAAGATGGGCAGGTCAAATTGAATGGCAGACGGACTGAGCTGGCTGAGATTGAGTCCGCGTTGCTGTCCGTCCCAGGCGTCAAGGAGGTGGCCGTTGATCTGATTTCCGTCGGCTCACAATCAATCGCAATCAATGAGAAAGCAGTAAAGCAATCTCTACGGCTTTTGCCACCGGATGTTGCAAGTGAATTACTAGCCGAAGCGAATTCGATCGTGACCACGGACGATCAACAGCGGGATCACGTTCACATTGAGGCCGCCGAATCGTTTCATCACGAAGATGATATGGCGATGGTTACGATCGGACTGAAGCAACCCGGTCACCTTTCGACTCCAAGGGAACGTCAGCGACGGTGGCTGATTGAACAATTGCTTCGCGATACTGCGGCGGATCTTGAAGCACTGGACCGAATCGCACCGCGCTTCGTACCCGGCAATGACGCACCGCACCTTCCTCGTGACCTGGCCCACGATCGCCTATCGGAACAGGAGATCATGGAAGACTGGCAAACGCCGATCATGCGTGCGATGGCGGGCTGGGTCACGGAGAAGCACGGCGATGTCTTGGAGATCGGGTTTGGGCGTGGTGTCGCCGCAACGATGATCCAGCAGTGTGGCGTCAAGTCACACACGATCATCGAGATGAATCCGCACAGTATCTCGGATCATTTTCACCCGTGGCGATCGAGATACGCGGATCGAGAGATCCGCTTGGTCGAAGGTAGGTGGCAGGACGTCATTGATCAACTGGATCGATACGACGGGGTCTTTTTTCACGCCTTCCCGATGAACGAGCAAGAATTCGTCGACTACGTTGCGTCGAGTGCGACCTTTGCCGAGCACTTTTTCTCCGACGCCGCAAGGTTGCTCAAGCCCGGAGGTGCGTTCACGTATCTTTCAACAGAGATTAACTCGCTGAGTCGTCGACATCAACGAAGTCTGCTGACGCATTTCAGAGAGATTCAGACGCGGGTTCAAGATCTTGATGTCCCAAGTGACACCAAGGATGCGTGGTGGGCAGACCAGATGGTCTTGGTGAGGGCAATCAAATGAGTTCCCCAAAGTCAATCGATGATCGATTCGATGAGTTGACAGCCTCACAGCAACGATGGCTGATGGAGCGACTGATCACGTACGATGATGGTTCTTTATTTCAAGAGGCTGAGAACCAACCAACGGAACTTGCGGCGTGGATCGTTCGTGACGAAGACGAGATTTCGGAGGTTGTGCTCGATGCAGAGATGCAAAAGAAGCTCCCTCCTAGCTTGATTCCGAAGCACTTCGGATTTGTCGACGAAATCCCAAAGACTTCCTCCGGGAAAGTGAATCGAGCCTCGTTGTCAAAGTCTGTCTTGCAGAGTCTGCGAGACACTCTGAATCGTTCTGAGGAGAAAAACGAAAACGCGGCGGTTCTTTCTTCGCAATCATTGGGCGAATCCGAAACGATCCTTGTTCGAATTTGTCAGCAGATACGGAATTTGGATGCGATCAGTCCGAATGAACGCTTCGTTGACCTTGGCATTGATTCATTCGCGAGCATTCAACTCATCGCGCTTGCGAGAAAGGAAGGCCTGGAAATTGAACCGCGTGATGTGATCGAGTTCGAAACGATTTCCGAGTTGGCAAAGGCGGCGGACTCACGCCGAACGGGCTTCCACCAGCAATCGCGTGAACCACAATCGATCGAACCAAGGCTTCCCGTGGTGAGCAAGATTCGATGTGGTTCGAAATCGCCAGGCGGTTCCGTGCTGATGATTCATGAGGTCGGTGGCCGCTGCGGATACGCAAAGCATTTGGCTGCAGATTTGCTGCCGACTGAATCTCTCTATGTCACTCAGCAGCCACAGCATTCGGAGAGTCCCACATCCATTAAGGCTCTCGCTGAACTCTATTCCGGTGAATGGCTGCAAGCAGAGCCGGGCGGTCGCAAGACGATCGTGACGTTCTGTTGGGGCGGCCCACTCGCCTTCGAACTTGCGGGGAGACTGCATGCCGACGGTCATTCCGATTTGCGTCTGCTGGTCATCGAGTCTGGGACGGAGGCGAGCTATGAACATGCATCGTCGGTCAACCGGTTCATCGATCGGCAGAAAGGAAACTTGATTCGAATCAAGTCTCGCGCGAGTTCCTTGTCGAGCATGGAATCCGTGATTGCTTTGGGACGGACCATTTTTTCAAAGCTTTCTGGGCAGCGCAACATCGTCACGGCTGACTCGGATTTCAAGTTTCGCGACGAAGAAGGAGATCCGAATCAAATCAAAGCGAACGTGCAGGCATTTTTGGACTACCAGCCAAAGCCGTCGTCACTCGCGATGGATCTCTTTCGAGTCCGCGGGCCCGCAGGACTGATCGGACTGCGCTACTCCAATTACACGTTGGGATGGCGATACGTGCTTGCGGGTTCACGACTGAGGACGCACTCGATTGCTGGTGACCACAATACGTGTGTATCTCCGCCGCACGCGGCTTCGCTTGTTTCCTCCATGAACGATGCTTGGCAAGACCGGTAGCCGCGTTTCCTTCCACCGAAATACCGCTTTGGATCGCGGAATCAATTCCTAGTGGTGGAACTCGTAGTTGACCTTTATTTGGTAACCCGACGCGTCAGCGAGGGAACTGCGTGAATTGTCGCCTCGCTGACGCTTCGGGTTACCATTTTGTCTTCCGATACAATCAAGGTTATTTCCGCGTTCAACCACTAGCGTAGTTGACGAGGCTACGAGCTGTTTGCCGTTCCTTGGTCGGCGACGGCAAATTTTGTTTTGAGACGCTGATTCCGGAGATCAATTCGTGGTGATGTGACCTAAATTTGCATTCAATCTTGATGCCCTAGCAACCGGTCTGCATCCACCATGTCCCAACAAGCCGCACAAGCACTACAACCCTCCCCGGAATCGATGCCCGCACAGCCGTCGAGCAGTGGCGGCGATTCCCATGGTGGGCGTTCTCTCATCTGGTTCGCCGCAACGACACTGCTGGGTGCGTTTCTAGTCTTTCAGGTTCAACCTATCATCAGCAAGTGTGTTTTACCTTGGTTCGGTGGGACTCCAGCGGTATGGACGACCTGCATGCTGTTCTTCCAGTTGCTGTTGTTCGCCGGCTACTTGTACGCGCACGTGCTTCGCACGTACGCCTCTCCAACGTTGCAAGCGGTCGTTCATTTGACGTTGTTGTGTGCTGCAGCACTCAGCCTGCCGATCGAACCATCGGATGCGTGGAAGCCGGCCGGAAGCGAATCGCCGACGCTCTACTTATTGAGCATGCTGATCGCACATGTCGGACTACCGTATTTCGTGCTGTCCAGCACGGGGCCTTTGATCCAAGCTTGGCTGAGCATCCAGGACAACAACGAGAAGGTCTATCGGCTCTACGCCCTTTCCAACGCCGGGTCTTTGTTTGCTCTGTTGAGCTATCCGTTTCTGTTCGAACCGGTGTTCTCGGTTTCGCTACAAAGCACTTTCTGGTCGTTGCTGTTCTGCTTGTTTGTTCTCGTGCAGGGTTACGTGGCGATGAGCTTGTTTCAACTGCGAGGGGTCGGCAATCGATCCGATGAATCTTCGGCAACGACAGTGAGCAAGCCGATCTCTTCTGGCCGGAAAGCCACCTGGATTTTGTTGCCCGCGCTTGCGTCGGTCATGTTGCTGGTCGTGACCAATCATGTATGCCAGGACATCGCCGTTGTTCCATTCCTCTGGGTCCTGCCGCTCAGCCTCTACCTTGCGAGTTTCATCGTCTGTTTTGATTCTCCACAGTGGTACCAGCCGAAACCGATTGCGGCGGTCACCTTGGTTGCTTTGGGGCTAATTCAATGCAAATCGATGTTGCCCGGCAGTATTCAACTGATTGCCGAGGCGAGTTGCTACATCGTGATGCTCTTCGGTGCTTGCTTGTTGTGCCACGGCGAGGTCGCTCGGCTCAAGCCGTCAACGGATCGCCTGACGCTTTACTATGCCATGCTCTCGGCGGGTGGAGCACTCGGTGGAATCGTCGTTGCTGTCATCTGCCCGATCTTGCTCAACAATCACGCGGAGTTGCCGTTCTTTGTTTCTTTGGTGACTTCGCTGACGTTCCTGCTGTTCTTTGCATGCACTCGATGGCGAAACACCGGATACGATTGGGCGGCTGCGGCGAGGCTGAAGTACGGGGCGTTGCTGTTATTGATCGCGCCGATCATCACCATGGCCATGGTTTCAAAGAATCGGACCATTGCGTCGCAGCGGAACTTCTTTGGAGTCTTGCGAGTGCGTGAAAAGCCGATGGGTACCTGCTTGGTCCATGGAACGACCCTGCACGGAATGCAGAGGTACGCGCCACACCAATC
>JBCCOI010000058.1:0-20976 GCA_039025515.1 Planctomycetota bacterium | reverse complement strand
CTTCAACGCGGATTGCCGTTAGCTTGCCCCGTGACGTCCCATGCAACGATTGACGGTCGTCACCACCACTTCGGAACGCGATCGGCCGAACGGGTGGATTCGTACTTGTTTCGCCCGGGCGCGCCATTGCTGCATGTGCAAGCGTTCGTTCGACACTTTCACTCAAACCACGCAAATCGACATCCCAGGCAACTTCTAAGTGAGTCTTCTCCGGACTCGCATCGCCACGCACAGCGAGAGAAAGCGATTGTCCGGTCGCGGTAAATGTTTCCGTATGAAGGTTTCCGCTGGGCCAAGCGTAGACACCCTTAAACGCAACATCGACTTCGGGCTGACGGTACCAAGCATCGCCGTAATGAATACGCAGCTGAGTCAACTTGAAATCCGCTTGCGACAGCGATCCGGAAGTTCGCCCGACCGCAGCAAGAGCCGATCCCGTAATCCGACCTTCCAAGTCCCCGACGACCTCGGGCAACCAGGGCCGTAGTGATTCGCCGAGATTCTCTAGCCGTCCATCAATCGTCAATGCGATGGGGAACGCCGTCTCAAGACTTGGTGCAGATACTGGTTCCGTCAGTTGGGCGGTGAGGCTGACACCACCGCTCGCCATTTCAAAGTCCGCGACGGACAACTCGTCGAGCGAGTTGCCCGACCAAAGACCACGGGTGAGGAGCGAACCCTGAATGAAGTTTCGTTTGAATCGCTGTCCATCGGGAAGCGTTACCAACAGTTGATTCGCAGTTCCGCGTGCCGTCAGATTCCATGTTTGTTGTCTTTGGGTCGACTGCGCGGCGACGTTCCAATCGACCTCGATGTCCGCATCTCCGCCAAGTGACAATTCAGACAAATCCAATATGGGCCGTATTGTCGTGTACAACTGGCCAAAGTCGACTTGCAGATCTGCGTGGCCGGCTCGTAGAGCCCCTCTACCAGAACCAGTGGCAAAATCGCTTTGCAGTTTGAACTCTTCGGCGCGAAGGTTTCCGGCGATGTCGGCAACGGTTGCCGTGAATCGAATCGGACTGAGCACGACCGCCCGTCCGGCTGAACGTGCGCGAACTGCGCCACTTTCGATCATGAACTGGCTCCGCCGCTCGCCGGCCGCGCCGGGCACATTTTCAATGGTCGCTTTCGCTCGACCTGAAACGAGCACCGCGTCTTGGCGAAGGGGAATCAAGCCCGGCATCGCCTTCTCGAACGCGGGCAAGTCGACTTCAACCAACGCCTTACCGTCAAGTGACTGCAACCAACGAAGCGGATTGTCGCCACTACCAGCCATGGAGATCGAAGCCGGAAAAGCGCCATCCAATCGCGCCGCGGCAAAATCGGTCGTCACGTTCAGGTTCTCGCTGAAGAAACGACCTTCGGATAATGCGATGCGGCCATCAACGGTTGCCAGCGTGTTGGACCAAGTCGACTCTGTTGATGCTTGAAAGTTGCGCACCTGTAAACCGAGAATCTCCGCCTCCAATGCGCCGTCGGGGTAGCCTTTGAGAACAAGCTTGCCCGTCGAATGGCCTGAAATGTATTCCGGCGAACCCGATGCCTGATCTCGGAAACGCGTCGTGATCAAATCGGCAACCGAAAGCGGGAACGATTGCGTATCAATTCCGAGTTTCCAATTGGATTGATCTTGTGAACCGCCGTGATCGGAATTCAAGCCAAACTCACATTGCAGGCTCCCGTCGGTCCCGTCGGGAGCCGACAACAGCCCCGAAAGCGAAACGTTCGTTTGTGTGCCGGAAAGCGACACGGCCGAGTTGGCTTGCTCGACCTTCCAAATTAGTGAAGACTCGCGATGTCGAATTTTGGCGGAGAAGTCCTGGATTTTGATCTCTGCATTGGTCGCCGACGAACCAGATTCATTTGATAGCATTGTCGACATGTCCGACTCGATCGACGAACCACCGTTGAAGACGTCTGCCTCCATGTGCGCCCCGCGCACGGTGACTTCACCGAGTTGGCTCCCGTCAAGTCGCACGAGGTCACCAACTTTGAGTGTGGTGTCGACCTGTTGGATCTCGATGCGAGTACCATCCGTCAGTCCGACCAGCACAAGGTTACGCACAGCGAGCGGAGTGACCCAACCGACGTCAATCGAGTCGGCCTTTGCTTCCCAGCCGTAGGAAGCGGCTTGGCGGCGAAGCATCGCGTGCGCGAGTCCGGTGTGGCTGATGATGCTTGGCGCAGCCAAAACAACGAGTCCAACGGCGATCGCTGCAAAGAGCAGCATGCGATAATACCGCTGAGAACGTCCTTTTCGCCTTCGCCGAGTCTTTTCAAGCTGCGTCCGTTCCAGATTCTCGAGCCGGTAATCGTCGGTCACGGTCACATCCTTGTGCCAGCGAAGTTTGCAGTCCCCTTCAGGACAGAAGATACAGCGAATGGCAAGTTGGTCCCAAGACCAGTATTGCTCCCTTGGGGCGATCTCGCTTCACATCCGAACACTGACCGTTTGGTCAGTGAATCGCCTTTGCTGAGATTCTGCCAAGAATCCCTAACCTAGGCGCAGCCTGCAAGCGTTAGACTCGAGAACGGGGGAGCGGCAGAGGGAAACATCGATAGCCGTCACAGACGGCGTTGTACCGGATGACTTCTGTTGCTCAATCGTCTTGTTGGACGTCTTGTTGGGACTTGTTCATCACGGAGAGCATACGATGTTCCGAGTTGCCGGATTGACCCTGTTGGGGGCGGATTTTTTCATGACTTCCGCGGCGATCTTGCAGATCAGCTATTCGCCGTGGGTCGTCGCGCTGATCTTGCCGATTTCGGTCACAACGATGGTACTCACTCGGACGCTTCTTTCTTTGTTGCGTCCGCAGTACTTTTGGTCGGAACCTGGAGCCTGATGGTTTCGATACGGGACTGAAGTTCTGCAACGAGCAAAAACTGATCATCTGGGCTGAACGCGATCGCGGTAACGGTATCCTTGCGGGGTTCCATTGAGATCAATTCAAGTCCACTTCGCGTATCCCAAACACGTATCACGCGATCCTTGCCAGCGGTTGCGAGTCGATTTCCACCCGCGGAAACGCTGACTTCCGTTGCGGGCTCATTGCTGATGTAAATCACTTGTTCCGCGGAAAGTTCGCTTTCGGATGGATCTTCAGTAATGTTCCAGATCTTGCACGTTCCATCGTCGCTGACCGATGCAATGCGATTGTTGGACAACCAAGCCAAGTCATTAATGCGGCTGGGATGACCTCGCCAACTCGTCACCCGCCTCGATTCCCATCCGACGCCAGCTTCCTCATTCAAATTCATCGGCACGCTGACGAGCACACCACCAAATGTGCCCCCGACCAGGACGGACCCGTCACCGGCAAGTGATAAGCACTCAACGGGTCGATTTGTCGACAGCGTGAGCAGACGAGGCGATTGATCCTCATTTGGTGAAAACATCACCAAATGATGAACACGATTCGGGCGGGCCGGATCTAAGCCCGAATCGTCTTTGTCGTCACGCGGTCTGCTCCTGGAAAGAGCGGCCACGACATGGCCCGAATCCAGCAAAAGCGAAGCTGTGAAAAACCCGTCACCAAAGTCTTCAGGAAAATCGATGCGGCGTAGCGGAAGTAGATTACCTGCTTCGCAAAGCCAAACCGCGTCTCGGCTGGTGACGACGTAGCGTGGCGGTCGACCCGATGACTGGCTGATGGGAGAAACCATCGGATCCGATTCGAACGCGCGACCGCCCGGAACGTGCCGAACCTCTACGTCTAAACCATGTTTCGGAAGTTTGGACGAAAGGTAGGAGACCGATTCGAAGGACGTCGGCGCGAACGAGGTCACCGAAATCTGTTTCGGAGAGATCCACATCGCGTCGACGATGTGTCGCCGACGTGCCGTCACTTGATCGATCGCAGCATGACTTCTCTGCGACCACATCAAGACACGCCGGTCGGCTCCGCAGGAAATCAGATGACTCGGCTGACCTGCCAGATAGGGAGCCTTCTTCATTTCCGCTTCGTCGGGACTGATGAAAACCGCAGCGGTCGAAGCCGCCGCGTGCCCACGGTAGTCACGCACATGTGACAACTTGATCTCTTCGGGACTCAGCTGCAAAACATCGCCCGGTTCGGGAATTTCAATCTCCGACGTCGCTTGATCCACTGCCGCGCCGCTTGCATCGGCCTGGTCAACTTCGTCGGCCTGGTCAACCTGGGCAACCAATCGAGGCGGTTCGTTCGAAGAACTGTTCACTTCCGCCATGCGAGCGTCCGAATCGTCTTCTCGGCTGATCTGCCAACGCGAAACGACACCGTCGACGGAAGTTACCGCCAATTCATCGCCTTTTGGCGAGAATCGCACGTGAACACCGGGACTCTGTGTTCCCTGAGTTATAGTGACAATTCGAGTGTCGGAAGTATCGCAGACGAAGACGGTGCCGGTGTCATCACACCAGGCGAGAAGCTCGGAATTCGGATTGAAATCCAGACCATAAAGGTTACGCCCTCGCCACACGGTCTTCGCATTCTTGATCTTTGGACCGTCAATCCTCCACAACTCGATAAAACCTACGGAATCAAACAAGAGTGGAGCCGCACCACGGCACGTGGCAAACGTATCCTCGCCGATAAAGCGGACGGAATTGATTCGACTGCGTGGGCGAAAGAACTTTTCTGCGATCGAGACAAAGTGGTCGTCTTTGAGCTCAAACAGTTCGTACCAACTCGACAGATCCGCCGCCCTAGATTCCGTCGCTTTTGAGCCGCCGGCGATCAACAACCGCATCGAATCTGGACTGAAAGTGATGCAGCCACCGGCTTTGCCAAATCTGGGTTCGAGCCGCTGGAACAACTCATTCTCTTCGAGATCCCAACAGAATGCCGCGCCGTCTTGATCGATCCACGCCAACCACTTTTCATCGGGGCTGATCGCCATCGACACGATCGGCTTTGTGTGATCGAAAAGAACGGTCGGCGAAGGCAACTTGGCTGTGCCAACACGGGGAAACAATCGCCTATCGACCGGAAGACTCCATTGCCAAAGACGACCATCTTCTGAAGCGGCGAACATACGTCGACGTTTCCGGGCGATTTCCATCGCATTGAATGGAGCGCGTTGCTTCGCCGAGATCAAATCCTTCGACGGCGATTGCGAGTTCATTTCTAACAGCTGCCACTCCCAACTTCGCAGATCCTCCGGGATCGAATCGAGTAGCTGTCTCGCACGCGCGTGATGGTTGTTCGACAGCTCACGTGATGCCTGTGAAAGCTGAACCATGTGCCGTTCGATCTTCAACTCCTCAGAGAAGTTGACCGCTTTCGTTTTCTGCATCGTCAATTGCTGTGCCTGCTTTTGCAGGACCAGCGTGACAATCATGAGCATAGCGAACAGCGGGACGGCGAACCAAAGCATCGCCGCAACGGGATGTGTTCGACACCACCACAAAGTCGTCTCGGCGGGCGAAACTTGCCGCGCCAAGATCGGCTCACGTTTCGCGAATCGACGCAGATCATCTCGAAGATCCTCCGCGTTTGCGTAACGGCTGGAGGGTGATCTTCCCAAACATCGTCTAACAATTGTGTCCAGGTCTCTGGGAATGCTCCCGACCTTGGCCCTCGGCGAGGGCGCGCGTGCGGTTCGACGCTCTTGCAAGATGTCTTGCGTCTTACCCGTAAATGGTGGCTGCCCCACCAGCATTTCGTAAAGGATGGAACCCATCGCATAGATGTCGGTAGTCGGCTTGCTGGCCAACTCGGAACCATCGGCTTGTTCCGGACTCATGTAAGCCGGAGTCCCCAACATGGTGCCCTCGCTGGTCAACCCCGAAGCAGACTGAGGGTAGCTCGCAAGCCCGAAATCGAGCACCATCGGACGATTCTTATCGATCATCACATTGGCGGGTTTCAGATCGCGGTGCACGATGTCCTTTGCGTGCGCCGTCGCAACCGCATCGGCGATTTGCGCCATCCAGTCGGCCGCATGGTCGAAATCCATCCGCGGGTGATCCTTGATGTACTTCGCCAAGGAAGGTCCATCGATCCATTGTTGAACGAGGATCGGGAGTCCATCCTCGATCAGCACCTCGTGAACTTGCACAACGTTTGGATGCGAGATGGCCGCTGCGGCTCGGGCTTCATTCTGAAACCGCGCCGCCGTCGTTTCGCTCATCAGCCGCGTGGCGTGTGGGACTTTGAGCGCGACCCAGCGACCGAGCCTGGCGTCGCGGGCACACCAGACGCTTCCCGTGGCGCCGGACCCGAGTCTTTTTCGAATCTCGAATCGCCCCAACCAAACGGTGTCACGATCGAGAGTCGCCAGCTCTTTCAGTTTCGCCCGCGTCGGCAGTCTGCGCCGACAAATCTCGCCCGGCCCCGCTCTTAGCGTCTGCTCCCGCGTTTCATCCGCATCTTCGTAGGCTGCGTCGATCGCGTCGAGTTCCCCGGAGAGCTCCTCGCGCCAAGCCTTAGGAACGCCCGCGAGGAACGGCGCCCGCTCGACATTGCCTTCCTGCAACGAGGCTTCGTATTCGTCACACAAGCGGTCGATCGTGATCCACTTATCGCGCGACTCTTTACTGCCGTTTGGATCAGGATTCCCTGTGTTCATACGAACTCTCGAGGATGGGAATCCAGAGTCTGCGAATGAGGTTCAGCTTTCGCTCGACCGTTCGCGTCGCGCAGCCGAGCTTCTCCGCGATCTCTTCATTGGTGAATCCATCCATCTTCAACGAGACGATGCCGCGCAGCGTCGCCTCCGACAATTGCTCCAAAAAGTATTCGATGACTTCGTTCGAGGCGACGAGTTCCTCTCCCGAGCGCTGTGATCGGTCGCGCACAGCCTCCAGGGGAACTTCTTCACGCCGTCGGACGCCGCGAAAGAGATCTCGCCCCGTCAGCGAATCACCGCGAGACGACGTAATCGAATCGGCAGGATCGTCTTCAATTCCAAGTCGACTCTTTGCCCTCGGTGAAGGCTGGCGACTAGCAGGCGAACCCGAAGTGGATTGGTTCGAAGCATTTACAACGGAGTCGGTGGACGACTCCTGCGCGGGTTCGCCACCGGAGCGTTTACGGCCACCTTCGCCGCCACGGCACTGCGCATTGTCGTAACGGACAGAATCGATTGCCTTGTTTCGAGTCAGCCTTGCCAGGATCGCCCAAGCTTGGCCTCCATTGACAAGCGCATCCAACTGGCCGGTCTCGATGCGGCCGAAAAAGCTACGGAACGCGCTCTGTGCAACGTCCTCTTCGTCCGACAGTCCGCCACCAGGATGCAAGCGCCCACGAGCGACTCGCTCGACTTGCTGGCGATAACAACGGAACAATAGCTCAGCAGCCGCATCGCGCTGCTCTTCCGTCTCCGCCCGGCGGAGCTGATGTAAAATCTGCGTGATTGAACTTTCAGTCATTTGTTTACCGGCGGATTCAGAAAAGCAACGCCGTTCATCTGCCGGTTGTACCTACGCTTTGTCCCGAGAACCTCTTCTCGGCCGACAAGCCCTCATCACCGACGATCTTCGCGACGTTGTGCCGCCCACCCCTATCGAGAGTATACTGGCTAATCGTTCAGCCGTATATCAAAGAAATGACGGTTCTGGCAAACGCATTCAGAACAAATTGTCGTCGAATACACGCCAATCAATTTCCGCTTCCAGATGCGGCGACATCGTTGCGATGGCGACCGAGGCAATAAATTCCGGCCGCGGCTGAAAGCAAACAAACTTCCACGTCCGCCCATCATTCAGGCCCTCGCGAATAAAGTCGATCGTTGGGGACTCGCTGTCGATCTCTCGAAACGCAAAGTCGGAAAGTGGTGTGTGAAGCCCCGTTCCGATGGCTTTGATAAACGCCTCTTTCAAAGTCCAAATCCGCAGAAACGCCGATTGCCGCGAGACGGCATCCAGAGATTCGAGGTACTCGCGCTCAGGCACGGAGAAGTAACGCTCGGCAAGCTCGGGACTCGTTTGCCGACTCAGGGTCTCGACATCGACACCAACGAGATCGATTTCCCCGCTACCGATACCGCAAACAACTAGTCCGTCCGTGTGGGCGATGTTGAAGGGTTGCGCCGCCTCGGGTGGACCTTCGACGGTCGGCTTGCCGTGCTTGCCCACACCAAACGTCACGGCTTGCGGCGCGACGGCATCTCCCCCAAGAAGCACGCGTGCCATCGCCCGACCGATGATGTGCTGATTGCGATTGGTGACTCTGCGAAATCGATCCGCCGACTCTCGCTCCGACGGCGAAAGAACGCTTTCACATCGTTTTTCAAAATCGCCCTGCCGATCGGCCCTCGCGGACGAATGCCATATCCGACAACGGCACGAAGGTCGTCCGCGTCGGTCTCCGTCTTCGCCGAAAAGATCGTTCACGAAGATCCACGCTCCCCGAGAAAACTATCCGAGGTTGCCGATTCGGCGGCCATTCGTTCGACGATCGGCCGAAGCTCGCCGGCAAGAAAAAACGAGCCACAGATCACGATCAGGGGCGGCATCGAACTTTGCGATTGAAACGCGAGATCCAGCCCGAACTTCAACGCTCTTTCCGGCTCGGCGACCTCGTGAACGGAGGCCACCGGAGTCGTTTCGCTTGCTTGTGCTGACGCGAATTGCTTCGTCAACTCGGCCGCAGAGATTGCCCGTGGATTGGTTTGAAACTGCGTGCAGATCAGGTGGTCCGCCTCGCCCAACAAGACTTCCGCCATGGACGCGACGTCTTTATCGCGACTCGTACTGATGATGTAGACGGTCATCCGCATGGTCGGTCCAGCCGCCGCGCGACCTGGCCTTACAGCCGAAACCAACGCGGCGAGCGAATCCGGGTTGTGGGCTGTGTCAACGATGACTTCGAGAGGCCGCCCGCTACGGTCATTCAACGGGAACGACTCGATCCGACCTTCCAAGACCAACCGCTCGGATAGACCGGCTTGAATCGAAGCTGCGTCAACATTGAATCCAAACTCGGCCAAACGACGCACAATCGAAACGGCCACCGCTGCGTTCCGAGCCTGGTGTCTTCCCCGCAACGCGAGATCAAACTCGAAATGCTTGCAGCTTTCCCACTCGAGTTTCGCATTTGACACGTGATAGCCAACCCGCTGAAACGCACGCGGCGTTTCGGGCGCGGACTCACAATGAAAATCGACGTCCAGTTCGAACAAGTCTCCGCCGGCAAGTGATGCTGTTGCGCGAATCACCTCCCTAGCCTCTTCCTGAGTCGCACCGGAGATGACGGGCTGCGACGATTTGATGATCCCGGCCTTCTCCGATGCGATCGCACCGATCGTGTTGCCCAACAAATGTTGATGATCCAATCCGATCGACGTAATTGCGGCAATCGTGCTCTTGCAGACATTTGTGCTATCGAGCCTGCCACCCAGGCCGACCTCCAGCACGATGACATCGCAGTTCATCCGATGAAAATGCAGCACGGCCAGTGCAGTCGATAGTTCGAAGAACGATGGAGTGCGACCCTCGAGTTCCATCTCGTTGACAGCGGCTCGAACTTGAAAAACGAGCTCGGTTAACTGTCGACGACTGCATGGTCGATTGTCTACGCGGAAACGCTCTTCGATATGTGTCAGATGCGGCGACGTATAAAGTCCCACTCGGTAACCGGCCGCAGACAAGATGCAGCTGACCATCGTTGATGTCGACCCCTTCCCTTTCGTGCCGGCGATATGAACGAGGGGAATCGGTGGGAGAGAATCGTCGTCCGCGAACAGGTAACCTGCCAAACCAAGCCGGCGAAAGAGTTCGCGGGTGCCGTCAAGCCGAAAAGGCTGCGGCCGAGGCACCGGATGCGGATTTTTACCGTGCCCCGGATGCGGTGCATCGTCAAACGACCTCTGACGCTCGTAGTCGATTCTTCCGTAGAGAAAATCGATCGCCAAGGAATAGTCGAACGATGAGTCAATTCGCGCGAGTGCGGTTGCGGTGCTTCGATCGTCGGGGGGCTGGGTCACGGATGCAATCGGCGAATAAAGATGGGGGTGTCGCAGGGGCGCCCGGCCGAGAGGCTCGAAAGACGGACTGCCGCGTCGGAAGCCACGCAAATCAGCCGATCGGCCGTGCCAAAATTCTCCGGCATTGTGGCAGCGGAGGGCGAGCTTTGGCAACGCGTCAAACGACGGTGTGGTCGTCACCGACCGAGGCAAAAAACGGCGAACCCTGCTGCTTGTTGATGCGTAGCCCAATCACTTAGATATCGATCCATTTATACGACCATTCTCTTCTTCTCCGGAATTCTGATCCGTGGATACCGATTCAACCGCTGTGAAGGCCGCCCCCTCCCCAGCCGAAAACGTCGCCGATCAAGCTCCCGCTGCCGCCGCAACGGGCAGCGATGTGGTGATCGAGACGCGAAACCTCAACAAGATTTACAAGGATTTCTGGGGTCGAAAGAAGGTCCACGCCGTCAAGTCGCTCGACATTGAAGTCCGAAAGGGCGAGATCTTTGGACTCCTCGGCCCCAACGGTAGCGGGAAGTCGACGACCATCAAGCTGGTACTCGGACTGCTCTTCCCGACAGGTGGCCGTGTGTTGGTCTTTGACAAGGATGCGACCGAAACACGCAAGAACGAGCAGATCGGATACCTCCCTGAAGAGTCGTATCTGTATCAGTTTCTCAACGCGGAGGAGACGCTGGACTTCTACGGACGTCTCTTCGACATGTCCGGCCAACAACGAAAGAAGCGAATCGAGGAGCTCCTCACCCTGGTGGGACTGCAGGGCGCACGGCATCGTCAACTCCGCGAGTACAGTAAGGGGATGCGTCGCCGGGTCGGACTCGCACAAGCCTTGATCAACGATCCGGACCTGATCCTCTTGGATGAACCCACAACCGGATTGGATCCCATCGGTATCCGCGAAATGAAGGACCTGATCCTGGCCCTCAGAGACCAAGGAAAGACGGTACTTCTCTGCAGCCACCAGCTCGGTGACGTTCAGGACGTTTGTGACCGAGTTGCCATCCTGCACCAAGGCGAGCTCAAAGAACTCGGGCGAGTCACGGACCTTCTGAAAGTTCAGGAAGTTACCGAAGTTCACGCCCGCGGACTCAGCGACGAAGCCAAGCAAGAGATTAAGGATGTGATCGCCAAACACGGCGCTGACCTCGAGTCAATGGATAACCCGACCGCGACGATGGAGGAACTGTTCCTGGACATCGTCCGCGAAAGCGAAGCCCGGCCCGGTGCACGCCGCGTTTCCCAAGGCGCCGACATTGGCGTTGCAGACGAGAAGAGCGAGGAATAGTCGCCGTGAATCTGCAACCTGATGATTTCTGGACGTTCTCCGAATGGTTAATGCGTCCGGGCAAGTTTATCGAGAGTGCCCTTCTGCAGGGGCTCGTCCTCATCGTGCTCGCGATCCTGTTGGGGCTGACGGTCGCCTACGTGATTTCTGCCGCACGCTACGGGCCTGGCGAAGGCTTTTATGCGGTCGCGCGGGCGGTTCGCGACTTTCTGTTCGTCGACATGCCGGGGACAAGTCTGCGACGTATCTTCGCGCTTTCCAAACTGGCGTTCAAAGAAGCGATCCGCCGAAGGGTTTTGGTCGTCGTCGGCTTGTTCACCGTGATCCTGGCTTTCGCGGGATGGTTCCTGAATCCGGATAGCGACGACCCCGCCCGTCTGTACATCAGCTTCGTGTTGACGACGACCAATTACTTGATGTTGGCACTCGCACTTTTCATCAGTGCGTTTTCGCTGCCCCAGGACATCACAAACCGGACGATCTACACGATTGTGACCAAGCCGGTTCGCCCGACAGAAATCGTACTCGGTCGAATCTTTGGCTTTGTGGCGGTCGGAACGGTGATGCTGATTCCGATGGGCGTCGCCAGTTACTTCTTCGTGGATCGCGGACTCGACCATACGCACTACGAAGTCGTCGAGGCAACCGAAGAGAACGGGGTGATCACGGGAACGACGGACTTCGTCCGCAACCACCGTCACACGTTCACGATCGAGAAGGGCGAGACACAGGGGCTAACCGACGTACAACGCGGACATCGCCATGTCGTCACGCGGAATGACGATGGATCGTTCACCATCGGGCCTCCCTCGGGACACCTTCGTGCTCGCATACCGGCTTACGGCGAGATTCAGTTCTACGACCGCAGCGGACAGCCCAAGGAGTCGGGCATCGATGTCGGGGCGGAACGTCTGGCTGGTGGCTACGGTTCGGCCGGCATTTCTCGACTCATTGGCGTCGCGAAGGGGACACGAAAGCTCGAGCACAGCTACGTCGAAGGCGGCACCTTGGGAATGGCCGAATTCACCTTCAACCGGGTCACGCAGGGACGTTATCCCGATGGCATCCCGGTCGATCTCTCCGTTCGTGCTTACCGATCCTACAAAGGCGATATCGAAACGGGCATCCGCGGCTCGATCACGGTGAAGAATCCCGAGACGAACGCAGAGTCAAATCCGATCGCATTCATCGTCGATGAATACCAGATCGACGAGAAACGGATTCCATTGGAGATCGAAGGCACGGATGCGAATGGCGAGACAAGGATGCTAAACCTGTTCGAAGATCTGGTGACGGCGGAAGGCGAAATGCAACTGTTACTGCGGTGTCTGGACCGCAGTCAGTATCTCGGCGTTACCAAGAGCGGCGTCTATCTGCGTCCCGCCGAGTCCAGCTTCCCGTGGAATCTGACCAAGGCCTATATCTCCATCTGGTTGCAGATGACCATGATTATCGCCTTCGGCGTGATGTTCAGCACGTTCCTGAGCGGTCCGGTCGCGATGGTCCTCACTTTTGTCTGTGTGCTGATGGGCTTCTCGGCAGAGAGCATTTACGACACGCGGTTCTACATCGATTCCAACATCGAGCGTGGCGGCGGCCCCATCGAATCGCTAGTTCGACTGGTTAAGCAAGATGCAATGACGACCCAGTTGGATGTCGAAGGGGTTGCTAACACGGTGATCAAATCTGCCGACGCCATCATCGTTTACTCCATGGATGCCTTTGCGACTGCGCTGCCCAACTTGCCCCGCATGGTCAGTACGGCAGAGTATGCGGCCGGGGGCGTTGACATTTTCTCAGCCATCCTCGCGAGACACGGCGTCGCGACGCTCGGGTACGTGATTTTGGCATTTATGATTAGCTACTTCATCTTGAAATCTCGCGAGATCGCGGCATGAACCAGTCGACTGCTTTTCGTCGCAAAATCATCTATCTCGTTGTCCTGATCGCCACGCTCGTTCCGCTTTACGTGCTCGGGCAACCGTCCGATGGGACTCGGGATTCAGGAGGGCAGCTTGCGCAGATGAGACAAGACTTCGAGATCGCCGAGAGTGACCTCGGAGAAATCAGTCCGGCCAGCGCGACGATGAAACTGGCGATGCTGGGAATGCGAGGTGTTGCAGCGACTCGGCTCTGGCAGAAAGCCCATGAGTATCGCGTGATGCACGAATGGGATCGGCTGAAGGCCGCTCTGAACAACATCGCGCTTCTGCAACCTCACTACGACAAGGTCTGGGAACACCAAGCGCACAACTTGGCTTACAACGTATCGCTCGAGTTCGATGACTACCGCCAACGATATGAGATGGTACGGGAAGGCACCGAGTACCTGACGCGTGGCGTTCGCCAGAACCGGAAAGCACCGCGTCTGATTTGGTACACGGGTTGGTTCTATGGCCAAAAAATTGGCATGTCGGACGAGAAGCGACAGTTTCGTCGTCTATTCGGCGATGACGACATCTTGCACGAGTCGCTCGCCGATCAGGGAATTGCCGTGACCAGCAACGAGGCATTGGGCCCGTACCAAAAACCTGACAACTGGCTTGTGGGCCGGCTCTGGCTCAATCGTGGTTATGAGGTCGTGGAAGGTGGCGTCCAGATCCGCCGTCAGACACCGCTCAACTTTTACGAAACCGGTCCGAAATGGTCATTCAAGTACGCCGAGGCGATTGAGAAAGAGGGCGTGCTCGATCAACGTGCCGTCAGCGGGTGGACTCGCGCTTCGGACAACTGGCGTCAATTCGGGCAGCGGAGCATCCCTTCTTCGACCGACGCATACACGATCAAGCTGGGCGAACTCGATGAGCTTCAACAGCAGCGCATGGACAAGATACAAGAGTTTCGCGAACTTGGTGCGGACGTCTATGACGAGATGAAGAGCGAACGCTTTAAGAACCTTCCCCCAGACCTCCAAAAGGTGCTCGACAAAGCTCCCGAGGATCGCACGGAAGCCGGCAAGAGGGCCGTCGCGGACCTCAAGTCTTACGAGCCGAACCCCGCCAAGGTGCTCGAAAGATTGCCCATGTCAAAGCAACTGGTTGGGATCGAAATCATCGACCAAATCCAGGACCTCGAAGCGAGGATCAACAAGACGGACGGATATCGCAAGCAAATCAATTACGTCTATTGGGATAGCTTGGCGCTCGCGGAGCAGGAAGACCGAACCGTTCGAGCACGAAAGCTGATTTTTGATGCCGAGAAGGCCAACGCAGACGCAGAGATCGATCTCGCGATCAAGCTCTACGAAGAGGCATTTGCCATCTGGGCCGAAATCTTCGACGACTATCCGATTCTCACGCTCGACGATTCTGCAGAAGATCTATTCCAGTCGATCCGGCGCTACATGATCGCGACCGATTCACAAGAGTTGCCCGAAGACTTTGCTTTGCTGACGTTCGCTCAGATGATGAACAACGAGAGCGGTATCACCGATGTGGCACTTTACGAGCGTGTTCGCAATGAGCAAGCAGACTTGGCGAAGCGACGGAAGGAAGAGCTGGCTTCCGAGGAACGCGCAAGAGAGGCAGGGGGCGAAGAAGCATCGACGGGAGACGATGATGATGCTGAGGACGACGATGATGATGCTTAGGACAATGACGACGAGTAAATCGTCGCGTAGTTCGAGGCTTCGTGTGAACTGGCGGACGTCGATCGAATCGCCGAGCTGCTAACCCAACCATGACGGAGTCGCATATGGATTTAGCGACCGTGTCCGCTTTTGGTCCACCTGATGCGGTGCTTGATCGAATTCGTTTCGTTCTTTCGTCGGATCGGTGAAGCTGCCGATGGTTATCTTCGAACTCATTGCGGCTGCCATCTCAACGGTCTGCTTTTGACGGTTCGCGGATCTAAGGGCGCCAAACTGATAGTCTCGCAGGGCAATGGGGATTTCATCCGGACCCTGCTCCGTTCTCGCGGTGATGACGATGAAATGAAGCTCGTGAAAACAGCCTTTCGGACGCACGGTTTCAACATGAATATCGATCAGACTGGCTGACGGAAATTCATAAATTGCATGCTCTCCAAATAGCGTGATGCCGTCTCGGTGCAACGAGACCAACATCACGTCCGCTGCGGTATCCAAACGTGTTGCCGCCCAACGATCACGAGGGACATGTTCGGCCACACGGCCGTTCTCCACGTCCAGCCGGTTTGAGTGCATCACATCTGCATCCAGCCGCGTTCGCCACGCCGCTCGTAGCCTGCACACCAACCAGCGGTTCATCGGCCACTCCGGATAGCACGTCGCCCACCGGATTTGAACGGCAAAAGCCAGCAACATGGCAACCGGAAGCACGATCCGGACGGCAGATGTTTGATAGGAGAACGTGATCGCAAGAACCGGCAGCAACAGTAGACTCATCGTCGCCGGAATGCAGAACATCACGATGTTGAGCAGTAGCTTCCACCAAAACGAGAGCACTCGACCAACATGTTCATCGTTCAGCCGGCGGTGCGTCGCGTAGAGTTGCATCGCGGGGTTTTCAACCAGATGACTCGAGCTCGTCGTCATTCGCATGCCTCAACTCGCCGGATATGATGCCGCCCTCAGACTATCACGGCTAAGGCTCACCGGAACGGGAATGTGATCGCCGAAGGGATGTTGCCGGACTCCCGGGTCCGATTGAATCGATTAGCCGGCGGACTTGCTAGGAATACCCGATGGATCTGGACTCAGCAGCCACCGAAGTCGCCAAGATCCTGGTCGAACGAGAGGTCCGACTCGTACTTGCCGAGAGTTGCACGGGTGGACTGGCCGCCGCAACACTCGCGCAGATCCCCGGCGCTTCGAGCTGGCTAGCCGGGTCGATGGTCGTCTACCAAGAAGCGAGCAAATCGTGTTGGCTGGGTGTCGACAGGGAAACGCTTTCGGAGCATACGGCGGCGAGTGCTCCGGTCGCCCATCAAATGGCGATGGGAGCTCTCCAGCAAACGCCACATGCAGATCTCGCGCTTGCCGTCACCGGGCATTTGGGACCGAACGCCCCCGCCGATCTAGACGGGTGCATCTTCCTGGCCATCTGCAAACGGGACGAAAGACCATCGATCCACCAAGTTCAGCTTACGAAATCAAATAGAATGGCCAGGCAAAGAGAGGCGACGTTGGCCCTGTTTAAACTCCTGATTTCCATGCTGACATGAAAAACGCGTCGCTGCCGAACAGCCACGCGTTTTACGTCTAACGATTCTAGGACTGAAATCAAGACTGTCCTAAGACTAGCGGCGACGGCGGCGAGAGACGCAACCTGCCATAGCAATACTCAAGGCGACGATGCTGCTAGGCTCGGGGATAGCAGTTGCGTTTATCGAACCAAACGTAGTACCGAAAGGCGAAAAGTCGAAGAGTGATTCTGAAACCTCGTTGCCAGCCGAATCAAAAACCCCAAGTCGTTCATCAGCAGTGCCGAAGTCAACAGTGACCGTGTTGAAAAACTCTCCACTGCTACCCGAGCGAAAGGCAGTCAACGGTTCAAATTCTCCGTTGAAAAGGATACTACTACCGCCAAGCACGTTGCTGTAGAGCGTTGCGTCGTCATCGACCTCGTCAGAAACGCCGACAACATCCAGAATCGTTCCGAGATTGGACGTATCCAAACCACCGTCGTTATTTGCATCCAAATCTTCCCCGTCAAGGTCAGCACCGCCCTCACTGAGGATGAGCGTGAAGCTGGGATTTTCGAGATCCTCGAGCCCCGAAAACACAACAAGCCCGTTGGAATCGAACGTCCCGGACAGTTCATAAAAACGATCAACGGTTCCGTTAAACCCGTCATTCTCGATCGAGTACAGCTGATAAGTGAAACTTTCACCTGCCGTGCCGAATAGCTCAATCGTTGTTGGTGGGTCGGTCCCCGCAGGATTGGGTTCGAATTCGCTAATCAACGCACCCCCGCAAGGGCTGCAGAAAAGAGCGATTGCTGCGGCGGTAATCAAAAAAGGCCTAGTCACAATACTTCTCGTCAGTAAATCAGGCTGGAATTCTTGGCTGGAGTGCACTTAAGCCTAGAAACACTGAGTGAATTTGCAACCTTCCAATTGGTGCGTTCCGCAAACCTTAACAAAAACACCACTCTTGTGGGTGTCAATGACAAACCAGACGGACCAAATCCTTCGCTTATGTCGCCGATTTGCTGAAGTCCAGGTCGTTCCCAACTCCTTGGGGCATTCTGAAAAAGTCCAATTGCCGTTGACGAACGATTGCTCAATCTCAATATTTGGAGCATCGTCAGTAAGGCGAGAAGTGGGAGAATTTGCCGTCGGACGGTTTCGTTCGAGTCTGGTGATTTTGCTAACACCACCCGACCTCCGAGAGTCGTGACTTTATGGGAAAGAAATCAAAGCGTTACCGCGCTGCGCTCGAAACGCAGCCTCAAAATGCGTTGCCCCTGGCAGACGCCGTCGAGACGCTCAAAAAATACGATTCGACAAAGTTTGATCAGACGGTCGAGATTCACATGCGGTTGGGCGTCGATCCCAACCAAGCAGATCAGATCATTCGTGGGTCTCTGGTACTGCCTCATGGGATCGGGAAACAGCAGAGGGTTGTCGTTTTCGCGAAAGGCGATGCGGCGAAAGCTGCGGAAGAGGCCGGTGCGGATTCGGTCGGCCAGGACGACCTAGCAAAGAAGATCAAAGACGGCTGGACCGACTTTGACGTTTGCATTGCCGCCCCCGACATGATGGGGCTGGTTGGTCCGCTCGGGCGTGTCCTTGGACCCCGCGGTTTGATGCCGAGTCCGAGAGCCGGAACCGTGACACCGGATGTCGGCAAGGTCGTTTCTGAATATAAGGCCGGTAAGGTCGAGTTTCGAAACGACAAAGGCGGAAACGTCCACGCGATGGTAGGCAAGATGAGCTTCGACAGTACCAAGCTGGTCGACAACATCGATGCCTTTATGAAATTCGTTGATGGTTTGAAGCCGCAAGCCGTCAAGGGAACTTATGTGAAGGGCGTCGCAATTTGCGGCACGATGAGCCCAAGCGTCCGAGTCGCCTGCTAGTCGGCTCCCGTCTTCCCCATCTCAACGAATCAACACAGATGAGTAAGTACGTCAAAGAACTCGTGACCCGCGACATCAAGCGGCAGCTAGAAGGCGTTTCAGACGCCGTTCTGGTCAGCTGCGTCGGGATGGATGCGAACACGACAAACGAACTACGTGGCGAGTTGGCGGAGAAGAAGATCACGATGTTTGTCGTGAAGAATTCTCTCGCCCGACGCGCCACCGAGGGAACCTCGTTGGCCCCGGCCTTCGAAGGTGCCAGTGGCCCCGTGGCAGTGTGCTACGGCGGCGAAGACTTTGTGTCGCTGGTCAAGGAAGTTGTCCGTTTGGACAAGGACGAAGAGAAGTTTGAGAAGTTCCACGCCGAAGGCGGCGTGATGGACGGCGAACGTCTGGACGCCGACGGTGTCAAAGCCGTCAGCAAATGGCCGAGCCGCGAAGAACAAATCTCACTGCTCGTCGGCCAGATTTTGGGCCCAGGTGCGACGCTTTCGGCCGCAATGCTTGGTCCCGGAAAGACGCTGAACAGCCAGCTCAAAAAGATCAGCGAAGGCGACGAGTAGTCGACCGCCGCAGCTCTCTATTCCTTTCGTTTTCAACAATCAACCGACCATTCGTTTTATCAAGGGAAACCTGTCATGTCTGATGAAGCCACAGCCGTTGCAGAATTTAGTGACGCTGCAAAAGAAATGGGCGATAAGATCGCCGAAATGACCCTCAAGCAAGCCAAAGAGCTGAGCGACTACCTCAAGGACGTTCACGGCATCGAGCCCGCTGCGGGCGGTGGTGTCGTCATGGCCGGCGGAGGCGGTGGAGGCGGCGAAGCCGAAGCCGAAGCGGAGAAGACCGAGTTCGACGTCGTCCTGACCGGCTTCGGTGACAAGAAGCTGAACGTCGTTAAGGTCGTCAAGAACCTCACCGGCGCGTCGCTGATGGAAGCCAAAAAGTTGGTCGAAGGTGTGCCCGCGACCCTCAAGGAAGCTGCACCGAAAGAAGAAGCCGAAAAGATCAAAGGCGAAGTCGAAGAAGCGGGCGGTACCGTCGAGCTCAAGTAGTTCCGGGTTGCCCAAACGGTTTTCCGAAGTCCTGGTCGTCGAAAGATCACCAGGATTTTTTCATGCGCAGACCTCGATTCTGCTTCCAATTTGCCGATCTCCGGCTTCCGACGCGTGTCCAACGCGCACTGAAGGTAGGCCGTCATCGAGGTAGCCTCCGCCGACGAAAATACGGCTGAACTTTACGAAATCCCTGCCGCATTTGCGCTCGCAAAGCTGACTGGATTCAGCCTACATGCATCTCTCGCGGACCGCGACCATCAACCATTCGAGAGGTACAATTCGGCCCTGGCTCCTTGGGGAAACTGATTCTATTGCAACGGACTTGCCGCCATGATCAACGACGCTTTTCAATGGCTCGCGACGCTAGAGTGGGAACGCCTACTGCCTGAGTTTTTAGGAAAGTTCCTGGGGTTCCTTTCCGGGTTTGCCGCTAGTTGGTTCTTGCTCTTTCGCAAACGCCTCAACGCAATCCAGAAGATGCAATCCGGCGATAGCGACGATCTACTGTTCCAGATGCACCATCTTGATTGGCAAACGGCGGGGAAGCCCACAAGCGACACCGACTGCGTGCTACTGTTTCGGAATATCGCTCCAAAAACAACACTCAACCAACTTTATGACAACGAAGCGGTGCGTGAGCGATTGGAGGCATCGGCTGATCAAACTTCGCTAAGCGATCCGATTCTGAAAACGGAAGGTACCGTCGGATTCGAGATCGTTAACGACGCGCTGGGTCACATCGCGGGATTAATGGCTGGAACCCCGCATGCCCGAAAGACTTGGCTTTTCGCGATGACCTGTGAAGACCGCGCAGTGGTTCGAAAACGCTGCATTCGGTGCTTTCTGATCCGCGCAGACGACCTCGCCCGTTTCTCTGATTGGTCTTGGTGTCGCCAACGAGTCTTAGTGGAGAAACCTTGGCATTGGTTTCGAGTCGTCGCGCTCCATCAGATCGCCTTAGCTTGGCAAGCCGAGCAGGCGGATCCATCTCTCAATGAACAGCCTGGATCGATGCCGATGGTGAACGAACAAAGAAAACACCGTCGTGTTCGGGAAGTCTCTCTCGGTTTGTCGGACGACGAGCGACCGGTCGGAATGCCGGTCCGGATCGATTGGCGAGCAAGCGAATCAATGCTGAAGGAATTTGGTTTGTCACTCGTTATCGAACCCGACGAAATAGACGGTGATGGCTGATGGCAACGGATCTGATCGGGTTGATTTTATAAGATTGAAGCAATGACAAGATCGCAAACATCAATGCTGGCCGAACCCTACGTCGTCGCGATCGCGGGGGCGTCCGGCTCGGGAAAGAGCTGCCTGGCGGAGCGGTTGCGGGATCGACTGTCGGCCACCGATGGTTCGCAACACGTGCGCATGCTGTGCGAAGACGCTTATTATCGTGACCGCAGCGACTTAACCTACGAACAACGCAGCGGCATCAATTACGACCATCCCGACTCACTCGAACACAAATTGCTCGTTGATCATCTCGATGCTTTACGAGCCGGAAGTGCCATCGAAGCCCCGTCCTATGACTACGCCACTCACAACCGCAGGACATCCACCGAGACGATCGAACCTTGTCGTATCTTGTTGCTGGAAGGAATTCTGCTGCTCAGCCAACCGGCAATTCGCGAGAGGTGCGATCTGAAGCTGTTCGTCGATGTCCCGCTCGACGTTTGCCTGAGTCGCCGTGTTCGTCGAGACGTTCTGG
>JBCCOI010000057.1:0-21006 GCA_039025515.1 Planctomycetota bacterium | reverse complement strand
CGTCGAATTCACCAATCCGAAGGTGAGCTTTTCGACAACGTCGAGTACTTCCGATGGAAAGACAACGAAGTTCATCAACGTCGACAGTACGACGTGAACAACGACCACGAAAACAACCATCTTCCAGCCGACCGACCGGACGGCAAACAGCGAACGACAGCTTTCGATCATGGATCATCACGGTGGTGTGGTGGACGACGCGGGAAGTCCTTCGAACGGTTTAGCCCAACAACGCAAAACTCGCCATCTGATGCGCCAAACCCAGTTCGAAATGCTGCTGCTCCGCTAGCCGAGCTTTTCGAGGGCGCTGATCATGCTGGTGAGAACTCGCTCGCGGACTTCGTCGAGTGGGCCGTCGATGAACGCGCCCGCTGCAGCCTTGTGTCCGCCTCCGCCGAACGGCCGGGCGACTTCGTTGCAATCCAGTTCGCAGCGACTGCGGAAGGAAATCTTGAAACCGCCCCGCGGTTGCTCGACGAAAATCACGGCGGCCTTCGTTCGATTCACGCGAAGCGTTTGATTGATCGAGTCTTCGGTATCGCTAGTCACCGCGCCGAGCGCTTCGAAATCACGTGTCTCGACGTAGGTGTGCATCAACGCGCCGTCCAATTCCGCCGCTGTTCGCGAGAGTATCAAGCCTCTCAACTTGACCCGCGCCAATGTGTCGCGTTCGTAGAGATCGGCATAGACTTCGCAGGGAACCACACCGGCGTCTACCAGTCTCGCGATCACTCGGTAAGTTTCCGACGAAACACTTCCGAATCGGAACCAACCCGTATCGGTCGCAATCGCCGCAAAGAGTGGAGCCGCCATCTGCCTGGTTAGGGGAACCCCGAACGCGTCAGCGGCCTGGACGACCAACGTCCCGGTTGCCTCCGCCTGGTAGTCCTTGTACATCGTCGCATCCAAGTCGTCCTCGCCGACATGGTGATCCAAAACCATTTTGTCACAGGATGCGTTGCGAATGACATCGGCCATATCACCGAGCTGCGGCCAAGCACTGGTGTCGAGAATCATGAAACAATCCGTGTCAATTTCGTCGGCTTGGACGTCGTCACCGAGAGCTTCAATCGTCTTCGCGGGATCGAGAAATTCGAGCGCCTCAGGAACGCGATGAGCATTGATGATGCGAACATCCTTACCCAATTGACGCAAGATAGAAGCCATGCCGAGTTCACTTCCCAGCGCATCGCAATCAGGCCGGACATGGCTAACCAAGACGAACCGCTGGTAGTGTTCGACTTGATCGACGAAGCGTTTCCAATTGACACTCATGAATCACCTTGGATGGAGTTGGATCGAGCAGCGTCTGCTTCAATTTTACGTGAGTTCGCCTTCGAGCATCTGCTCCGCATCGGCGACGTCTTTGGTGAGTTGTTCGATGAGCGTTTTCGCAGAATCAAACTGTCTCACGCCCCGGATACGATCAACGAATTCGACGGCGAGAGAACGACCGTAAAGATCACCATCGAAGTTCAATAGGTGGGCTTCTACCTTCGCCGCACTCCCGGAAGCAAAGGTAGGACTGGGGCCAAGATGAATGGCGGCCTTATAAGTCTTGCCCTCAACGATGGCATGGCCGGCATAGACGCCCGGTTGGGGTAACAGCACGGAGATACCGCCCACATTTGCAGTGGGGAATCCTATCTCTCTGCCCCGTCGATCTCCGGATTCAACGATGCCATCGATTCGATGGGGCGCATCCATCAGACGTGCCGCCCCGGCAACGTCGCCCTCGGATAAGAGCTCACGGACTCGAGTACTGCTAATCACCTCGCCTTGATTTGCTCGGAGGTCCGCAATGCGGAATTCAATTCCGGACGCTTCGCAAAGCGTCTTCAGCAACGAAACATTGCCCGAACGAGCCTTTCCGAATCGAAAATTCTCGCCTTCGATCAATCCGCGACAACGAAGATTCACACGCAACAAGCCTTCAAAGAAATCGGTTGGACTCAGTTGCAGGAGTTCGGGAGTCGTTTGGCAGACGACCAAGTACTCGATCCCCAAGCCCGTCATGCGCCGCGCGCGTTCTTCGATCGTTGTCAGACGCTGCGGAGCGATCTCCGGTCGAAGAATCGCGATGGGATGCGGATCGAAGAGACAGGCAATCGAAGGCCCCTTGAGTCGTTCCGCCAAGTCTCTCACTTGACCGAGCAACCCGGCATGCCCCAGATGCACGCCATCGAAATTTCCAATGCTGACGGCACCACCTTCCAGCGTTCTTGGAAGCGAACCAACGGTGACATCGGCGAGGGGAACGATTTCGGTCACAAAGAATGAAAACGGGTCAAGGAATCAAAAACGAGCGCTGATCAACAAACGATTATCCGCGAATGACGATACTCTGATTGCAATCTGCGATTGTCGGTCGTCGAAGCTCGCGAAAGTCTCTCCCATCTGGTCGCATCTTGTAAGTGGGGATCTCATCCCACTGCCATCCCGCGAATGGCCTGCGGAACTTGGTTGAGAATTTCGACGCTCGTCATTCCCGCGACCCCATCAATCGACGCGGCGAGGTCACCGGAGAGACCGTGCGTGAAAACGCCCAGGCGAGCTGCGTCCCACGGACTCAGCCCCTGACCGAGCAAAGAAGTGATCATGCCCGTCAGGACATCGCCGCTTCCGGCCGTTGCCATTCCCGGATTGCCGGTCGCATTCACGTAGTGTTCTCCCGGAGCGACAACCTCAGTGGGACCACCCTTCACGACGATCGTGAAACCGTGTTGGTTAGCTAGTTGTCGCGCCGCCTTGACTTGCTCGGCACGATGATCCGGCGAGACGCCCACTAAACGGGCAAGTTCCCCGGGGTGCGGAGTCAACACGAGCTGAGATTGTTCCTGAGGCACCGACTCATCGAGCAAGCGATTCTCCGAGAGTACATTGATCGCATCGGCGTCGAAAACGCGCGGCTGCGTCACGCGTGATAAGAGAGTCTCAACGATTCGGATGCTGCCGGCGCCCGTTCCCATGCCAGGCCCAAGTCCAATCGCGTCGTATCGACGCAAAGTTGGTAGCACGGCATCGACGGAAAACTGCCCGGCAGAATCGTCCGCAACCGGAATGGTCATCACGGCGGGGTGATACGATGCGACCGTTTCCAAGCATCGATCGGGAATGGCCGCAGAGACTAACCCCGACCCTGTTTTCAATGCGGCCATTGAGGCTAGCGCGATCGCCCCCGACATGCCACGGGATCCACCGATCAAAAGCACGCGGCCAACCGCACCTTTGTGGACATCGTTGGCGCGGGAGGGGAAGGGCAGGGGAGGGGAGGGTAAATCGTTCATGAAGGACTGCGCGGACTCGTCGCAAATGATCGCGGGTTAAAACTCAACGTCTCGTCCGCGATTGTTCACTTGACTCAAGACCAACCCTGATAGGTAGGCGGCTTTGAAACCCGCATCAATGTTGACGACGGCAACGTTGGACGCGCAACTGCTCAACATTCCAAAGAGCGCGGTCATCCCGCCCAGCGATGCTCCATAACCGACACTTGTCGGAACGGCGAAGATGGGCGCACGCAGATGACCGCCAAGCGCCGCTGGAAGCGCGCCCTCCATTCCCGCAATCACAACGACGGCAACAGCATGGCGAAGCAATGGAACTGCATTCAATAGCCGCTGCGGCCCCGCGACTCCGATATCATCGACTTGGCGGAAGGGAATGTTCATCCAGTGAAGTGTCTCGATGGCCTCTGCGGCGACGGGACGATCGGTGCTGCCCGCGGTGACGACGGCCACATGTGACCTATCGGCAGCGTGCTGATCTGGAATCGGCAACGGCTCGGAATCTTGATCGATGCGGCTTAGCGTTCGTGCAATCGCATTAAACCTCGAATCGGGAACCCGCTGATGCACCCGCTCTGCGGTCGATGCGTCGACACGCGTGGCAAAGGAACTTTGTCCGGCATCGCGCTGCTCCAACATGATCCCGGCAATCATCTCCGCCGACTTTCCTTCACCGTAGATGACTTCGGGAAACCCGCAGCGCCGGTCTCGGTCAAGATCCAGAGTGACGCCATCGATCGCTTGAGATGTAGGTCGTCGTTGACCGGTTAACGTTGCAACCGCCTGCTCTACTGACTGCTCGCCGTTGGCGACGGCACGAAGCAGAACTTCGAGCCGAGGATCAGCGGGCTCCATCATTCGGTGGCTCGCTTTGGCCAAAGACGCGATACCAAAATCAGCGTGGCAAACACGCAAAGGAACGCGAGGGCCGCAAGGTAGAGCGGGCGAATGTAATCGTCCGAGACCTTCGCAAGCACTTCGCCGCCCGCCTTCATCGTCCTGCCAGCCAATCCTGCCTTGGTAACGACGATCGGGTTTCCCTCCGCGTCGAACACGATTTCATCACCGCCGAGGATTCGATCCGACTCCGCCAGCAAGACCGTCGTGGTGGCAACGGAGAAGAGCGTTTTGCCGGGATTGTCGGCGGCGAAACGACCCAAAAAGGCGACGACTCGTTCGGTATCGTTCCGAATTAGGGACAAGACGCCCTGACGCTGCTTCGCGGGCAGCGTGAGCAGATCATCCGCATGCCGAGCGACCATCACCGCCTGATCCGTTGTTAGTTTCGAGGCGAGCTCCGCACCTTCTTGTCCGAAAGCTTTGGTCAGCATGCTGCCGACGCCGGGATGAAGCAGTTCGCTACGGAGCACCGCGGTGCCGCTTTCCGCGATCGACTCGGCCAACTCTCTTCCGCCAGAACCGGCCAAGCGGGCGATCGCCGATCGGGCCTGCGCTTCGGGCAGCTCTCGAATCGCCGCCATCACGGGCGCGACTTGCGGGGCATTGTCGAGCGCACGCAAGAGCTCCGGTCCATGCTTTGCCGCCAACTCAGAAAGCTCTTCGACGGCTTGTTCGCCGCCCTCGCGAAAGGCCACCGCCGAAACCCGCTCGGCCATCTCACGTCCACCCTGTTTCGCAAGGTACTCCGTCGCTTCCTCAGCACCTTCTTTGCCAAAGTACTTCATCACCGCCCGGACAATGGATGCACTGGTGGACGGAGCGGCAATGCAGTGCGTTGATGCTGTGCCGGTAAGCACGAACAAGATCGCAGCTGCGAAAACAAAAGTGCAAGACGATATGCGACGAGTCATCGAGGGTCCTCCACGACCTGCTCAAAAAATCGATTGCGATAAGCGTGTTGAAGTTCCTGACACACAATCGGCAGGGCCTTCACCAATCCGCCGGCAGACGGGTGAAGATCGCCTTGGCCGTTCACATGGGATGGGCCGACTCGATCCGACGGTGCTCCGTAGAGCAGTGCCGATTGCAAATCATCCAAGTAAACGTTCAGTTTTTGTTTCAGCTTCGATTCGAATTGTTCCGTCATCCACCAGTCGATGACCAAACCGATCACGAGCCCAGCTCCGAAGCCCACGACGGTTCCGATCGGGCCGCCCAATGATCCGCCGCCGGCGCCGGTCGCGCTTGCACCGACCGTGGCGCTCGTTCCCGCAGCCACCGATAACGCAGCACTGGGGGCAAAGCGGGCGAGAAGACCGGCAACGATCGAACGTGCGGCGAAGGCGCCGGCTTCACCAAGAACGAACGCACCCAACATGTTTTCGACGCTAGCCACACCTTGTCCGGTGGAGTAACTCGCGAGCTCATCTGAAATCGGCGCGAAGAATTCTGCCGGAGCCTCCAGCGTGACGTCTGGCAAGTCAGCCGTAGTCATCGCAACCTGAACGCGTGCGAGCATTCGATTTTGATTCGCTTGAATCTCATGGTGCAAATCCACCAACACCGCTGTCAGGTCGCTTGTGAGTTCTTCTTCGGTAAAAAGGTGTTTGGCGAACTTCGCTTCGACGTACTGCTCAATGCGTTTGTCTTTATTCCACCAGTCGGTGGGCATCCGTTTAAGGATCCCAAATCGTGTTTTGATGCTGGTGATTTCACCGACGAAGGGGTTGATGCCGTCTCGGTACCTCCGCAGCAATTCGTGAATTCGCATCACGCAGCGCTCGGCGGCGACGATGTTTTGACATTGGGTCTCTTCGATGACCGGAACAATTTGCGTATCAAAAAACCGCGCCCGCTCGAACCGCCGGCTCACTTCTTCATCGAGACGCACTTGCTGGCTAGAGACTGTTTCAGACGAAGGACGCGCAAGACGTATGGGAGTTCGAAACCGATGACTGATCACAAACGTGATGGCCGCGACGAGAACAGCGACGGTGAATGCGAATCGAATCGGTTTCATTTACGAAGCCCAAAACTTCCATTTGAAACGTTGCTTCGGAGGCGGCTTGGTTTGGACACCGAGCACTCCCCAGTGCACGACGTCTCCCTGCCGAACTTCGACCATCCGTAGCAGCGACGCTTCCTTCAATTTCACCAACAACCGAGTGTTAGTGTCGGTCGGAACGATCTGTATTCGGTCCTGAAACTGTTTCATTGCCGAAAGGATGGCAGACAGTGCCTGCCGTGCGGTGGTTTGACCACCAAAATCCTCAATCACGAACACGGATTCATTCTTGGGCCTTCCCACGACGTCGGCAAATCGCCAATGATCGTCTTCTTTATCCCAACCTTGATATTCGCCAGACATCGCCACACTCCGAAACAGCCTCTTCGGCGTCAGTTCATCACCCCAGAGTGTACAGTACTTGACGGGACGCTAGCAATTGATCCAGGACTCCATGCACTCGTCCATCCAATGTGTTCGTCCAGTCCCAATGAATCCTGCGTGGCCACCGCTACGTTTGACGACCACCTTTGTCACGTCGGACCAATCTTCGCGATCAAAGCAGCTTGCCGGAACGATCGGATCGTTCGCCGCGGCAAGCACCAAAGTCGGAAGGTTGATGTGTTTCACGACGCTGCACGCCCCGCTGTCGGTGTAGTACTCATCCGCTCCGCTGAATCCACTCAGCGGAGCTGTCAATCGATCGTCCAACTCGTAGAGCGTTCGGGGAATGACGCTATCAACCACCCGTTTGAACTCGGCCCGATCTTGAACCCGCCGAGGCGCGCGGCGAAGCAAGGCTCGGATGAAGTAGCGGTTGTACAACCGCCGCACCTTGCGATTCATGTTTCGGCTGCATCGCACCAAGTCGATCGGCGGGGCGACGGCCGCCACGCGTTTCGCACGACCCCACCACGATGGCCTTTCGTCCAAGCCGCCTCCGACACGTCCACAAAAACGCAGCAGTTGATTTCCGCCCAAGGAGACCCCGATCGCGTTAAGATCTTCGCCGCCGGCAAGATCTGCGACGAACGACATCGCGGCGCGAACATCGTTGCTCCGTCCGGCATGAGCGATCCCATCGCAAAGATCGCGTGCGTCGCCGCAGCCGCGCATGTCGACACGAAACACACGGAAACCGAGATGTCGGAACCGCTCAGCGAAGCGGATCATGTAGGGCGAGCCGTGACAGCCGCTGAGACCGTGAAACAAGACCAAAGACCGACCGGAGTGATTTGCAGGGCCGTTGGCCGGCTCATTCTCATGCAGAACGATCGCGTCACCATCGGGAAGATCGACGGTATGTTTTCGATCCGCCGCCAAGTCCGTCGGCGGCGCGCGGAGAGAACCAAGCGTCTGTAGATGTCCTCCCGGAAACCAGCGACTGGGCCGGAAGTCCGGTGGCGTAAAGTCCACGCCGCTGCAATTTTGTTCGGCCACGGTCGATCCGAAAGTGATTCAGGTGAATCCCAACTCCATCGAGTTCTATGCAAACGATTCGCACATTCATCGCCATCCCGCTTGCCCCCGCCATTGAATCGGGGGCGCGGCGGCTGATCAAGCAGCTCAAGCCATTCGATACGGCAATTAAATGGGTGCCCGCCGACAACCTACACCTGACGCTCAAGTTTCTGGGCGAAGTCGACAATGTGGAAATCCCCAAGGTTTGCAAATCCATTCGCCGGGTAACCAATCAGATCGAGCCCTTCGAGCTAACGTTCACCGGCACGGGAGGCTTTCCCGAAATCTCTCGGCCGCGTGTGCTGTTCGCCGGTGTGGAAGACCCCAGTGGCTCGCTGGTCCGGATGGTGAATTCGCTTGAGACAGAACTCGCGACGCTCGGATTCAAACCGGAGCCCCGCGATTACCGGCCGCATCTGACAATCGGTCGCGCGCGCAGCCGATCCCATCGCGCCAGTGCCGAGTTGCTCGAAGCTGTAAAACAGCACGAATCACAGGATCTGGGTGAAATGCTGGTCGAAGAAGTTCAGCTGGTGGCGAGCTTCCTCGACAAAGCCGGTCCGACATACCAAGTCATGGATACCGTGGAAATCGGCTCCGAAGCCGACTCCGAGACTCGCTGAAGCCGTCAGAATTTGACGATTTTGCGGAATGATTCAAGGATTCCGGCGGCAATTGCCGAACCTTGCTGTGTGGCGGTCCGCCTCACACGCTGGCTTGACGCCCCGCAGGGACGCCCCTATGTTGGTCGACTTTAAGTCGAACAGCCGCAAAGGGTTACATCGCACCGGATGCACAGTTCCGGGAGCGATCAGGTGCCATCGGGGAGTCGCGAGTGACCAAGAAAGATATCGTCCGAACGATTTCCGACGAGGTTGGACTGACGCAACAACAGACCAAGAAAATCGTCCAGAGAACTTTTGATTCGATCATCGACACGCTCGTCCGCGAGGGTCGTATCGAGTTGCGAAACTTTGGCGTCTTCGAGGTCAAATCGCGGGCTGCACGTCGAGCTCGCAACCCGAAGACCGGTGATGAAGTCATCGTGCCCGAAAAGCACGTCGTGACTTTTAAGCCGGGAAAGTACATGGAGTCTCGTGTTCAGGAAGCAGACTTGTCAGGCGACCCCCTGTCCCAGACAGAATCGCCAAATGCTGCCGAGTTCACGGATGCCGACAACAACGATCAACCTTCCATTCGAGTCTCTGGACGTTGGGACGAAGAGTAATTCTTCCCCGTCCTACTGACCCTATGTGAAAAGCGTTCACGGAGGAACGTTTCATGCGTCGCCTGTTCCAAATCGCATTGCTGGCAGTTTGCGTCAGCAGCACCGTCGGTTGCTTCCTGCCGATCTACTCGCCCCGTCCGGAGCGACGCGTTCAGCAGTTGTTGTACACCTCCGAGGACCTCCGATCACTCGTCGATGAGTGGGAACGATTCTGGTTCTTGGATTCACCCAGCCACCTGACGCCGATCCGGACTCACGGCGGCATCATGTAGCCTGCTTCGGCAACTCCGGATCGAATCGGACCGATGCGAATCGCCGTCACGGGAGCAACCGGGTTTCTCGGTCGCTCGCTTCTTCAGTTATTGTCGGCGGACGGGCACACGTTGGTCGCTTGGGCGAGATCGCCCGAGTCGGCGTCTCGGCACGACTTTTCGGTCGGGGTCGAATGGCGTTATGGACAGTTGGGGTCGGCGGAAGATGCCGCGGCACTCGTCAGAGACTGCGACGCGATTGTGCACGCGGGCCTCGTCAGACCAACAGGCTCTTTTCTCGACAGCGGTACGGAACCGCTAGATTATTGGCATCGGAACGTTACCGGCTCTCTTCAGTTGCTGGAAGCATCGAAGTCAGCGAGACTCCGACGTTTCATCTTTGTTTCCTCAGGCGCCGTGCACGACCGTGTCATCGACGGTCTCCCACTAAACGAATCGCATCCGCATCGGCCGGCGACGCTCTACGGTGCCTACAAAGCTGCCGTCGAATCACTTGTGCATCACTACGGCACAGCGAACTCCGGCACAGCGAACTTCAGCGCAGCAACCGAAATGGTCACCGCAACGGTGCGTCCGCCCGTGATCTACGGAATCAACGAACCGATTGAATCATCGCGGTGGTATGAACTGGTCAGGCGTATTTGTCTGGGAGAAAACGTTCACGCCGTCAACGGAAGCAAGTGCGTTCATGTTGAAGATCTCGCACGCTCGATCGCAATATTGCTCGGTAGCGATGGCGTCGAAAGCGGCAGCACCTACAACTGCTGTGATCGCATGATCAGTGAATTCGAAGTCGCGGAGCTGGCCAAGTCATTCTCGAATAGCGACGCTCAGATCACCGGGGCACCAAAGGTCGCGAAGAACGAAATCATCACCGAGCGCATCCAATCACTCGGCATGAAATTTGGCGGCACACCGCTCTTGAAGGCGACGATTGGTAGGATGGTGCGACAAGTCTTGAGTTTGTGAAGATTGAGTCTCGAAAACGAAGCGTCTCTGGTCAATGCTCTTTGGTCGTCAACACAGCGACTCAGCACGCTGACATACTTCTTACTGGCGAGAAGCTATCATGGAGACCCGCTCGGCGAGGTATGTCGAGTAAACGCCGACGACCCTTCCAGCGAGCCCAACGATGAGCCTAACAAGATTGCCGTCCTTGCGCGGGATATCAGCGGTTACAGCATTGCTGTTGACCACATCAGCAGTTCCCGCGCTCGGTGACGAGTTTTCAGACACTCCAAAGATCATTGTCACGGGCCAAGGCGCGATTGAGTACGTCCCCGATCAAGTCTTGATTCAATTCGCGACGGTCGCGCGTGAACCGACGCCCACAAAGGCATCGGCGACGACGCGCGACGACGCCGCAGAAATCATCCAGTTCTTGAAACAGAACGAGGTTGGAGAAAAAGACATTCACTCGGAAGCGACGACGCTGGAACCTATCTTTCGCGACGCGTCATCTTCAAAGCAAATGGCTTTCGCCCAGAAAGCATATTCGCAGAACAGCAACGATCTCTTTGATGACCCATTTTCAAATAACAAGTCGCGTCAGGTCCAGCTTTCGAAAGAAGAAAGTTTGAAGCTACAGAAGCCGGTCGGATACCAATCCACTCGAATGATCACGGTGAAGCTTCGTGAACCATCGAAGTTCGAAATGATCTACGAAGGCATCTTGGAGCGAGGCGTCACGAACGTCTCTCGCGTCGAACGCACGCACTCGGAAATCAAGAAATTCCAAGAGCAAGCAAACCAGGCCGCGATGCGACAGGCCCGCAAAAAAGCACAGCAGATGGCGTCGGAGTTGCAGGTAAATGTCGGTCGTGTGCTCAAAATCAGCGATCCCAGGAATCTGAGCTCGTCGCGCATCATCAGCACCACTTCCATGGTTTTCGGTGGACCACCTCAAGCATTCTCACTCGGCACTCTTAAGGCTTTCAGCGATGTCGAAGTGACGTTTGAGATCGCGCAGTAGATCGCCAAGGTCCGTTCAAACCCACAAAATAAGCAACCGAAAAAATGCCCCGCCGAATCCGTTCGACCAAGCGATCATTGTTCCGCAGAGGCATGCTTGCCGCGATTTTCGTGTCGTTGATGTTGAATCCTGGCAATGCAGACGACCAGTCAATGCCCGAGAACTTTCGACGTGAGAATTTGGTCGCTTGGTGCGTCGTTCCCTTCGACGCAAAACAACGTGGGCCAGACGAACGCGCAAAGATGTTGGCTGATCTTGGGCTCAAACGATGCGCCTACGATTGGCGTGAACGACACGTCGCTGAGTTTGAAGACGAAGTCGACGCATACGATCGAAACGGAATCGAATATGTTTCCTTCTGGGGCCAGCATCCGAAAGCGTACGAGATGTTCGAAAGCCGCGGCATGAAGCCAGATATTTGGATGATGTTCGGCTCGCCCGAGACGGGCAACCAATCGGAGAGGGTTGAACAAGCGGTTGCCGGTTTACTGCCGCTGGTGAAGAAGACGCGATCCATGGGATGTCGTCTAGGACTCTACAACCACGGCGGCTGGAGCGGCGAACCGGAGAACCTGGTTTCCATTTGCGCGTCGTTTCATGCGAGGGGCTTTGACCACGTCGGAATCGTCTACAACTTTCACCACAGTCATCACCGCATCAAAGAGTTCAAGGATGACATCGATTTGATGATGCCGCACCTACACTGTATCAACCTGAACGGAATGCTCGACCTCAGTGCTTTTTCCAGTTCGCAAGACAAAAAGCAGCACAAGATCCGACCGATCGGCGGCGGTGATTTCGAAGCGGAAATGATCGATGACATCATTGCATCAGGCTACAACGGCCCCATCGGCATCCTCGGCCACGTCAACGATCGTGACGTGGCCGAAGTCCTGCAGGAGAACCTAGAAGGCCTCAGCAATCTGCTGCATCAGCGTAAGCAGCTTGAACGTTAGTCGCTGTTTTGGTGTGCACCTACCTGAGCCGCAACGACGCCAGCCGCGGTTCCCCACTTGGAAATTCATGCCGGTGCGAAAACCGGAGCTATCGCTCATCGGCTCAGAATGCACAGCGAAATTAACTTGATGATTGCCATGCAAAGCACGACCTACGGCTTCGTTCTCAACGAGCCTCAGCAGCGCTAATAACCTCCGTGCCTTAGTGCCTCCGTGAGAGACTGTATTCCCAGGCAGGAAGCTCTCACAAAGGAACTGGAGGCCTCCCACCGGCCTGAGCGAATTCCTAGATCACAGTCACAATCAGTTCGACCGTGACCACGTCATCGAAGTTCTCTTGATTCCATATCTTGACCTCAATCGTCTCCGTGCCCGACGCATTCGGATCGGGTGCGAAGGTCAATGCGAAGGCTTCGCCCGTGAACCCGAACTGACCAAGATTCGACTCGGGTGTTTCGAAGAAGAACACTCGAGCCTGTGGGTCATTGATCACAAACTGGGTCGCGGTGACAAAAAATTGATCAATGCCCGCGTCGGCAACAATTGTCTTTGCAACCGATCGCATCTGCGGCAATTTCGTGACTTCAACAGTCAACTGAACAGTGACGGTTTCCGTCGGGACATTGGATGCACCGATAGTGACATTGAGGACTTCGGTACCGACAAACGATGGGTCAGCCGTGTAACGTAGTCCTGACCCTTCGCCTATAGCCGTCACACTGCCGTTCGTAGCGCCGGAGATCCCAGCTACAAAGAACTGTTCGCTGGAAGGTTCCGTCAAAAACTCATCCGTAAAGACCTGAACATCGGACTGCCCTTGGCTACGGAGGACTTTGACCCTCAAGTCTTGAAACTCCGGAAGATCACTGATGCGGAACGCCAAGTCGACCGCTTCGATCAGATTACCTCGAGCCCCATTGCGGTCGAAGAATTCAACTTCCAAGTTGTACTCGCCCGGCTGGAACGTCATGCCGTTAAAGAAATCGCCATTGCGATCCCCGCTCAGGGCATAGGGTGCGAAACTCTCAACGCGGGACAACCCGTCGTTTAGCGTCAGCCTCGCGCTATCGACTTCACTCGACTCAGGGTTGTCCGGATTATCAATCGCAAAGACAGTCACCCGCCGACCCTCGACCAGGTCGGTGCTGATCACGCTACCATCGGTGATCTCCGCGAGCGTCTCATTGGAATCGGTGTCAGCGAGAAAGAATCGTCCCGAACCGGAATCGCCTCCCAAGCCGATACCGCTAAGCACCATTCGCCGCTCGAGCGATTGGAGTCCGGCGCGGCGGCGGTTGCGGCCTCGTTTCTGACTGCGGACGGATTCAACTTTGTGACCACCGGTGAGAAAACTGAACATCTGGGAGACTCCCTGAGAAAGCGTTTCGCTGAAGATTCGATTTGCGACAAAGCAACCTCTCGGTTGAACAACGCTCGATCGCCTGCTTCTACATTGAGGACCGCTCAGAAAATTCCCTCCAGAATTCCGGAGGAATTTTGTTTAGCCGAATCAATGTATTTGTGGAGAACGCGGCGTTCCGTCGAGCCCCGCCAGAGAATCCGCATGGATCCGTCGACATGACCGAACCTGGCCCAAACGAATCACGCAATCGCTCAGTCTTTGTGGTCGAGATGACGCGACACGATCAAGGCCTTCGTCGATATTTGTTTAAGTTGCTCCTCGACATGCAGGCGGTCGACGAGGTGATGCAGGAGACTGCTCTGGCGCTCTGGGAGAAGGTCGACGAGTACGACCCCGCACTGCCGTTTTTCCCATGGGCGTGCCGCTTTGCTTACTTCAAAGTTCTCGAGTATCGCAAACGCTCAAAACGTGATGCAGTTGTCTTGGAACAAGACGTTTTGGAGCGAGTAAGTTACGCTGCCGTCGAGTCCGAACGTCCAAACCAAGATCGCCATGAAGCCCTGGCATCGTGCCTCTCGCAACTTACCGAAAACGATCGGGAACTCTTGAGCCGACGATACCAGGACGGTCTGCAAATCAAAAAGATGGCGGCCATGATGGAGACGCCAGTGAAACGTCTTTACAACCGATTGGATCGGCTTCGACAGCGTCTAGCCGATTGTGTTGCCACCAAAGTCGCAAGTCAAAACGCATGAACGCGAAACGACATCCATTGGAGCCATTGATCCTTCGTCTCATTGACGGACGGATCTCAGCGAGCGAGCTTGATCGTCTTCAGGAAGCAATGCGGGCCGACGAATCCTTGCGAAAGCGGTACGTTCAGTTGAGCGGAATCGAATTCGACCTCCGGACCGGCGTCTTTCGGGAGTTGGAATTCAAAGCGAGCATCACGCAGCGTTCGAGCAGCAGAGATGTAAAGGGCCGCTGGGCGATTGTTGTCACACTTGCTGCCGCAATTGCACTTCTGGTCGGCGGGTCCTGGTGGATTCGCAAGCTGAACTTCGATCAGCGAGCGAAGGTGTCGGAGGAGCAAGCTCCAGAGTCACCAACCAACTACCGCCCCGCATTGGCAAAACCGGTACGCATGAGCGGCGTACGGTGGGCCGAGGAAGAAAACTCCTTTAGCCGGAGTGATATCGTACGACGAGGGCCGCTCGCCATCTTGGGTGGCGAGATGCAACTCGACTTCTTCACCGGAACATCGATGTTCCTGCGAGGCGCGACCGAACTCGAAATCGAATCGGAATGGCTGATCAAGCTAAACCAGGGAGTTTGCCGCGTGCTGGTGCCCGAGCCGGCGGAGGGCTTTACCATCCAAGTCGGTGAATGGGAGATCGTCGATTTGGGAACAGAATTCTCGGTCGAGGTGGTAAACAATCAAGCGAGCGTGGAAGTGCTGAATGGGATCGTTGAACTTCGTTCGCCTGACGGTTCTCGATCACGAATGCTTGCCGGCGAACGCAGGGCTTTTTCAGTTTCACCGAGCAGGTCGAGTACCAATGAATCCGAAAGCGCCGAAATTGCAGATCGATTTGGAGCATGGAAGAAATGGTCCGGAGAACTCGCATCCGACCCACGTTTGATTGCGTATTATCCGATCTCTCGAACCGCCTCGACAAGAAAGATCAAGAACTGGGCCGAGTCCGGATCGGGGTCGGAGTGCACGATCGGCGACAAGGTATTACCCGATGTGGGGCGATTTTTTCGAACCGGACGGAGCGTTCGATTCGACGGAGGTGAATCCGGACTTCGGTTCCATGACGGTATCTCGCATGAAACACTCACGCTCGCATGTTGGGTCAGAGTTGATTCACTGCCACATGTCTACAACGCACTACTGCAATGCGACCATTTCGACCCGGGTGAATTTCATTGGATGTTTACCCGTGATGGAAAGCTGGTGTTGTTTCTGATGGCTGGCAATGAAGAAGACGCCAAGCTCTTGCGCACAGATGAAAACCAATTGATTTGGGAACAGCCATGGTTCCGTAGGTTCGAATCACCCGTCATCTGGTCCGACGAGAAGGCCGGCGCATGGATGCATCTCGCGACGACCATCGATACAGCCAATCGAATCGTCCGGCACTTCGTTGACGGAGTACAGGTCGCCAAGTTTGACCGCATTGGCAAGCGACACATGCTCGATCATCTCAAAATCGGTGATGCAGAATTTGGCAACTGGGGCACACCTTACGCGACCAAGTTCTACTTCGCACAACGAAATCTTCACGGGGCCATCGACGATGCAATGATCTTCTCAGCAGCACTCACGGCGGAAGAGATCGAGAAACTATACGAAAGTAGCCGGCCCTGACGAATGCTTCTTCGAAGCTAACCTTTAGGCAATCCCTCGGCAACAAACGAGATTTGGAGACTGCAGCCGACACATACTGCGCACACGCTGGTGTACCGGCTCTCAGCCGGCCGCGACTTCGCATAGACCGGCTGAAGCCGTTACACCAACAAGCAATGCTGAACAATCCGGGCTAGCTGCGGATCTTCCAAAAAGACCGGGGCTATCGCCCATCGGCTCAGATAGGACGAAAATGGCGCTCAAGAATTGGTGTTCTTCTGAAGCCCACCAACTGATTCATTGAATCATTTTGTCTTGACTATTTGGAGTCGCTTTCGCGTTCCAATGTCATCAGAAGCCTTCCGTCACCGGGCTCGGTCGTAAACTCATCCGGTGCGGTCTTATCTTTCTCAAGCGTGAGACAGATCGTGAGCTCTCCGGTTTTCCTATCGAAGCGATAGATACCCTTTGAGCGAGTGCTCGTATTGCCTTCCGGGTACGACATAACAAATCCGAAGGGCTCGACCTCATGGGTCAACTGATACTCCACCGTCATCGGTTGACCATTCTGAAAAAAGGTGAGCGACGTATTATCAAACTCATATTTTCGAATCGGCGGATCATCCAAATCGACGCCATCGCATCGACACCGAACGACGCTCCACGCACCCTCCAATTCCTCTCGCATCTTTTGACGGGAGTCCTCTTTCTCCTCTTCCGTTAACTTTCGAACCTCAAAGAAGTCAAAGGATGCTTTGATCGAGGCGGCTCGCGCGGGCCCGTTCTGCGCGATCACCCCGAGCTTCTTGGGCGCGCCGTCGCCCCACGCCAACTCACCATCAGATTCGAACTGCTCGCCATCATGGCTGTAGAGCCGTTCGTACACATTGCCACGTTTGACGACTCGAATCCATATCTTGTCCGCATCGGGTGTCTTTCGATCCGTGGCCAACAGCCGTTTCTGTTCCCACTCACGAATAAACTTGAAACAAACCCTCGTCCCGCTGAACTCCATGTCGTTCTTCAAGTAGTTGTCGTCGTCGTTGTAAACGATGAGGCCGGCCTGTTGCCAACGTTGTGTAGGTTCGAAACCGACGATACATGTTGTGATGACAAAGTCCCCGCCATCAACGACCGGGTTCTCGATGAGGTACAGATTCTCCGTCAGAGGGAGACGCCCCGCTGCGTTGTTTCCACCGAGAGAACCGAGTTCCGTTGAGATGGTCAGGTGCCCCGGCTTTTCCTCCAATGACACCCTATTGGCGTTCTCGCGGATCGGCTCCCATTCCAACGCCAGTGATTGATCGAATCCGTCATAGGCGAGCACATTCGCGTCGCTCGCGATTAGGCGTCCCTGAACGAAGTGAACAAGGAAGCAAGACCCAACGCCTACGAAAACTGGTACGAACCGACTCATATTAACCTCCGACGAACTCAAGCAATTTTGCACGAGAACTTCAGTTTACCGGTTTCATCGGCCGCCCGCATACGAGCCCGGTGAGTTTACTTTGGTCCTTTGCCGATCGTTCTCAGCAAGAACTCCTCATACTTTCGCATTCGGTTGAGACGCTTGACGTCCCCTCCCAAGCCATGGCCTCCCGTTGGATCAAGAAACAACTCCACATTGGTTTCTTTCCCCGCCTTGAGGAGCGCTCGGTAAACGGCAACCGTATCTTGGAAGAGAACGTTTGTATCTTCCATCCCGTGAACCAGTAGCAACTGTCCTTTCAATTTCTTCGCAAGCGGGATCAGTGAGTAAGCCTCTTGGTCGGGCTTCCCTTTGCGTGAAGGCCCCACGGTGCCAGTCGTGTACCAAGAATTGTAGTTCTCCCACTGCGTCGGCCCTGCCCCGGCCATCCCGACTTGGAAAACGTCGGGTTCGGTGTAGAGACACATCTGTGTTTGGAATCCGCCAAAACTCCAACCGTAGATCGCGACTCGCTTGTCATCGATCTTGAATTCTTCCTTCATGTACTTCACACCATCGACAAGGTCTTCGACCTGCGGCTTTCCGACTTGTTCGTAGTTCGATTTCTCGAACAAGCCGCCGTACCCGGATTGGCCTCGCGGATCGACCACCAGCGTCATGTAGTTGTGCTTCTGTGCCATGTACATCTGAAAGAAGTAAGCGTCCGAGCTGTAGCTCCCGTCGTTCACGCTATGACGTTCACCCAAGGGGCCTCCGTACACGTAGATCAAAAGCGGATGCTTCTTTCCATTTTCCTTCCAACCCTTTGGCTTGAACATCATCGCAGAGATCTCGTGCCCATGCCTGTTCTCGTACGCCAAAAACTCAGGCTTGACCTTTGTCAGTTCTTTCGTTTTCTCCGGATGAGAATCGGTGAGCTGGTCAATGGCCTTCTTCTCATTTTGAGCAATCAGCTCGGTGAGCTGACCGTAGCGTACATAGTTTGCCATCATACGTTGGCCATCGTTACTGATAGCGACACTCGAGTAGGTTCCCTGTTGTTCGTTAAGACGCTGCAGATTCCCGTCATCCAAGTCGAGCGTGTAAACCATGCGGCGCGCCGCCGAGTCTTTCGTTGACGTCACGAACAGCTTTTTGTGGTCGTCCGAAAACCGAACCGGATAGACCTCGAATCTCCCGCTGGTAAGCTGCCGCACGCTTTCGTAGAGGGGGTCAAGCATGTGGATGTGCCGAAATCCACTCTGCTCGCTTACAAAGACGATGTGCTGGTTGTCGCCGGCAAAATCGGGTGACACCATCCGAGGTGTGTTCGGACCTCCGTAGTGTTTGAACCGGTAGACCGTCTTGGCCGGATGTTCGACCAATTCAGGCTTCTCCGTTCGTCCACCGCGGGGGCGCCGCTGACCGGGCGTCGCGTCTTCGACATCCTTTTTCTTCGCTTCGTTCATCTCCTCGCGAAACTCTTTGGCGCGGGCCTTCTTTGCCTCGGTGAGTTTCTCGGCAAGTTTTTCGTCACTCGGCCACTCGGAGAGACGGATCTGTACGTCTGAATCCTTTTGGTCGAAGAAACAGAATGTCAACTGTTGATCGTCCAACGACCATTTCGGCGTGCTCAAGATATCGCGAGGTTCATCAATGGACTCCTCAAAAATCTTTAGCAGCGGAGCCTCCTCGGTATCATCTGTATCAAACTCAAAAAGATAGATACGCACCGTTTGAGACTCGACCGTATCGTCCGAAACCGTGCGTGAGACCTTGTCGCTCTTGGCAAAGCGATCCCGATAGCGAATGATATCGACCTCACGTGCACTCGACCGGTTCCCCGTCCGACTAGCGATCGCAATACGTTTGCCATCGTGACTGAGCGTGTACTCACTCAACCGTTCGCCCGACGGCAGCTTGGGGGTGAGTTGCTGAACGCGGTGGTCGCCAAAGATGGTTTGCAACACGGCATCATCGCGGCGCAAGGTGTAGCCAGATCCATCGGGTGTAAAACGCACCTGTGATTCGCGTTCATCCGTTTTCGTCAGCCGATCAAGCTTCGGCTTTGTGATGTCACCGAGGCGGTAAACATCGCCCTCGGAACTAAGCAAAATTTCGTTTTTCTTCGGGTGCCAACTGAAGGAGGAGACTCCCGAGTACGCGGGCCGGTATTCGTCGTCCGCATCCTCTTCGTCGACCGTTAAAAAAACCGAGTCATCAACGTCTTCGTCTTCCTGTTCTTCCTTTTCACTCTTCTGATCACCGGCCTCATCTTCCTTTTCTGCTTCTTCTGCCTCTTGATCTTCCGTCTTCTTCTTGGCCTTGCTTTGATGATGCTTCACACGATCATCGATGACGATTCGTGAAGACCGCTGGAACTGAGACATCATCTTGATATTGGTGATCCTGATCGTCTCGCCTTTCTGAAAGTCGTAAACCCATAGGTCATTGCCGTGTCGACGCTCGACGTAGGGACGATAGAGGTACGCAGCATAGCGCCCATCGCTCGAGAACTTGGGACTCCGCGCCGAAGGACCAAACAGGCTCTTCTCCGGATACAGATCTTCGAGGCTCAGAGACTCTACTTCGGAGTCTTTTTCAGCCGCGTTGGTGAGAGAAAGGCAGGCGGCCAAACCGAGGATGGCGGAAAGCGCGAGGAAGGTCCTGATCATCTATAGCTGTAGTGGGCTGAGCGAAGCGATGCGTAGTTCGACACGCCCACAGTTTAGTCCGATGCAGAAGCAGGAATCGGCCCATACCTGAGACGGTTGGACGCACCCGCATCGAATCCCGGCTTAGTCTTTCTCGAGCACCCAAACGTTTCGATAACGCACGGGATTCTTGTGGTTTTGAAGAAAAACAGGGCCATCACTTTCGCCGGCTTTGACGGGTGCCGCCGTTGTGTTTCGCTCGCCGGGCAGCTCAAGATCGTCGTGAATGACAACGCCGTTGTGTCGGACAGTCATTCGTGGATTGGCGACAAGCTTGCCGCCTTGGTATTTCGCGGCGGTGTAGTCGATGTCGTAAGTCTGCCAGGAAAGCGGCGGGAAGCACATGTTGGTTTCGACGCCGCTGACTGAGTAAACGCCGCCGCATTCGTTCATCTTCCCCTCCAACCCGAACGAATCCAACATCTGGACTTCGTACCGACCTTGAACGTAGCAACCGCTGTTGCCACGAGCTTGCCCACGTGCTTCGGGCATGAATGGCAAACGAAATTCGACATGGAGCCGATGGCTGCCGAAAGTCTCTTTACTCGTAACTCCCTCCATCAAGAGACCTTCTTCATCGGCTCTTCCACCCTTCCAATTTGATGCGTCATCGGGACCCGCATACAACACGACCGCACCTTCGGGCGGTTCTGCACCAAGCGTTGGGCTCTTTCGCGTTACCCTGGGGAGCACGCCATCGACTTCGCCATCCTCTCCCAAATCGCAAGTTAAGAATCCGTCCTTAATGACGCCGACGCCATGATGGTCTTTCAACTTGAGCGTTCCATCGTCGTCAATTCTAAACTCACCTTCCACCCTGACGGGGTCTTCTCCGTTCCATCCATCGCCCGGCAGTCCGCCGTGATAACCAACCACGCGAAAATTGCCTTTGCCCAGTGCGATCACTTGAATCCCAAACTTCTCCTTGTCTTCGCCTTCTCCCAAATGCCCGGAGTACTCGCCCTGGATATGAAAGTCGATCCCGGCTTTCGATGGATCGGTGACGACAGGGCCTTTGGCATAGGTTGGCGTCAAAGCAACAACAAAGAGAGCAATCGTCAATGAACAGCGGTTTTTCATTTTGCCG